>DASQNN010000426.1:0-4800 GCA_035644955.1 Nodosilinea sp.
ACGGTTTCGTACTGTTCGGCTTCGAGCAGCTGCGACTGGCCCTGGGCGACCTGGCTGTAGCCGAGGTTGGCTAGGGCGTTGGCCTGACCAATGCGATCGCCGCTCTGGCGGGCCAAAATTAGCGCCCGCTGGCTGTGGCCCTGGGCTGCGTCAAAGTCTTGCTGGGCCACACAGGTGCGGCTGAGGTGGTTGAGGCTGGCAATTTCGCAGGGCACATCCTGGGCTTCGCGGGCCACCTCTAGGGCCTGCTGGTGAAAGCGCTGGGCCTGGCTGTAGTTGCCCAGCGCCCGCTGAGAGTAGCCCAGCAGGGTGAGAATGCGGGCCTTGACCGCCGTGTTGGCCACTTCCTGAAGGGGTTGATCGAGGTAGTCGAGCAGCGCCTGTAGGGGTTCGCCTGAGAGGGCGGTAAACAGGCCCCCATAGAGCGGAAAGTAGCTCTGGTTCGCAAACTGCCGCAGCCCCTGGAGCGCCAGCTGAAATGACCCCCTGGCTAAAGCACGCTGGCCCTGCTGCCCTAGGCGATTGGAGATCTGGCCCCAAACCACGGCAAAGGTGAGAAAGGTGGCGATCGAAAGCCGTTTGCCGGACTGAGGATCGTAGGGCTGGCGATCGAACCAGTTCACCAGGGCCAGCTGCAGCCGCTGCAAAACTACACCCCAGGCCACCCAGTCGGCCACCCCCAGAGGCGCGGTCACGCCAGCCGCCGTTACGGTCTGATTGAGCGCCAGGTCATCGAACAGACGCTGAAGGGCTGGGTGACTTACCACTCGGCTCCAGTAGCGCCAGGGGCCTGAGTTTTCCCCCGGCTGGCTAAAGCCAATCTGCTGTCCCTGAGCGTAGATCCAGCCGACCACCTCGCCTTCGAGCTGCTGCCAGGCGGCTAAGCCCTGCTCCAGGCCCTCGGCTAGGGTGGCCAGGGCGGGTTCGGCCTCGGTGGCCGAATCTGCATCCGGTGGCGAAGGCTGCTTTAGCGCCTTGGCCAGCTGTACCAGCTGTTCTCTAGACAGCGGGTGGTCGCGGTTGGGGTCGAGGGCGGCTACCAGCTGAAATAGACGTTCGGCCGGGGGAGCATGCAAAATTTCTGCCTCTACCCCCGTAATCATTGCCGTGGCCTGGTTGTCGGCCTGCCAGCGCTGCCACTCGCCCTGGATCGTGCGTAGGGCTCGGTGCTTGCGCACGGCTTTAGCGTGCTTAAATTCGTCATCGCCGGGGGCCAGCTCAGGTTCTAACGCGACCAGGGTGGCGGCCAAAGCCCGCTCAAACAACTCTCCACTGCCCGGCTCTACGCCGGCCTGTAGCATGCGGTAAACCTGCTGCTTCGACTGAATTTTGCCCTTGAGGGTAGCGGCAACAATGTCATCAATGAGCGCTTGGTACGGTTGAGCCATAGGTCGCCATGCCGTTCAAAAGGGTGCAGAAAGGTGCCGTTGCCCAAGTGTGCCATAGATTTTTCTGAGATTCAGCCCTTCTCCAGGGAGGCTTGGTGGGCCAAAACCCGTCTAAACCGCTGGGGTGGGGTAGCCTGGAAAGATTGCGTTCAAGATCAATTTCGTAGTGTTGCGGGTGGGGCATGGGCGGGGTTCCCTGGAGTACGACCCACGCTGGGGTGCATCGGCTGTTGCGCAGCCGCTCACTGCTGCCGGAGGGGGTAACGGGTTTAGTCGCGGTTTCGGGTGGGCAAGATTCGGTGTGCCTACTCAAGCTGCTGGTCGATTTGCGGCCCAAGTGGGGCTGGCAGCTGCGGGTGGTGCACTGCGACCACCGCTGGCGGGCCGACTCGGCGGCCAACGCCAGCTTTGTACAAGACCTGTGCGATCGCTGGGGCATTCCCTGTAGTGTGGTCACCGCCAGCGCCGACTGTTCTACGGAAGCCGCCGCCCGCCAGTGGCGCTACCAGGTGTTTGAGGAACTGGCGCTGCAAGCGGGCTGTACCCAAGTAGTAACGGGGCACACAGCCAGCGATCGCGCTGAAACCCTGCTCTACAACCTGCTGCGCGGCAGCGGCACCGACGGCTTGCAGGCTCTCGCCTGGCAGCGTCCGTTGGCCCCAGAGAGCCCGATCGCGGTAGTTCGTCCTCTGCTGGAACTAACCCGCCAGCAGACCGGAGAGTTTTGCCGCCAGTTCGACCTGCCAATCTGGCAAGATGCCACCAATGAGGACCTGGGCTATGCCCGCAACCGCATTCGCCTGGAGCTGCTGCCCTACCTGCAAACGCACTTTAACCCAACAGTAGAGTCTACTCTGGCCCATACGGCCGAACTGTTGGCCGCCGAGGTGGACTGGCTAGAGGCCATGACCCAGGAGCTGTACACGATCGCCGTGGTGCCCCCGGCCACCGCTGCCGAAAGCTGGAAAATTGAGCGGGGGGCGATCGCCTCTGCTCCCCTGGCCCTACAGCGGCGGGTACTGCGGCGCGTACTTCAGCAGGTTAACCCTGCCCAGGTGAGCTTTGAGCATGTAGAAAAGCTAGTTGCCCTGCTTACGGCGCCCCAGGGCAGCCAGAGCGATCCCTTCCCTGGGGGAAGGGTGGCGGTGGTGGCAGGGGAGTGGGTGGTGGGGGGATGAGGGGTGGATGGGTAGGTGAGTGGATGGGTAGATGAGTGGGAGAGTGGATGGGTAGGCGAGTAGCTGTAGGGTGGGCACTGCCCACCAACACCCGGCCCTAGCCGATGGCGTCCTGAGTCCTGTGGGGTTCTAGCTAGAATGAGAACATTGCAGAAGATCTTGGCCAACTATGCCTCTTCCCCCCGTTGTGCACTATCGACTGGTGCGCCTCAAGGCCCTCGGTCGTCCCTTCCGTCGTCCGGCGGTGTGGGGCAGCTTGGCCGCGCTAGGGGTAGTCGCCGTGGCGGTGCCCCAATATCTTCGTCATCCTGAGTGGCGCAGCCAGTACGCCCCCGCTGTGGACAGTCCGGCTGTAGACCCTGGCACCGGGCTAGGCGCTCTAACAAGCAAAGACCTGGCCGAGTTGGCCGAAATTGACAACCTGGCGCTGCTGCTCAATCAGCTTCAGCCGACTACCTCTATTGCGCTAGACGCACCCGCTGCCGACCCAGCCCGTTTGGCCCTACCCCAGGCTACCCCCGAGGAAGGAGCGGCCAGCCCCTTTGCTCAATACCTAGAGCGCAGCCGCTTTCGGTTTAGCCCTGCTACCAACGGCGGCAGCGGCGTCGCAGCGGGAGAACCACTGGGCAGTGATCAGCGGCAGCCTTCCTCGTCGACCTCGCCTGATGCAACGCCACCTAGCCCGCTTCAGCAAGCCCTCAGCGAAAGGCTCAGCTCTGGTTCAGCCCCAGCGCTCAATTCAGAGCCCAGCAGCGCCGCTAAGGAACCCGCTGCCCCCACCAGCGGGCTCACACCGCCCCCCTGGATGGTAGAAGGCCAGTTGCCCGGGGTAGACCAGCGGTTTATTCGCACAACGCCGCAGATGTCGCCGCCGCCTGGAACAACCGGCTACACGCCGCCGCCCAGTCTGTCGCCCAGTCCAGCACCCAGCGCAGCGATCGCGGCTCCACCCCAAGGGGCGATCGCCCCAGCCGGGTTAAACCTAAACTTTAGTGCTCCGGTGACGGCGCCAGCGGCCAGTGGGCAGAGGCCCCCTCAACCGGGCACCGACAACATCACTGCTTCACCTCAGCCGGCCCCAATTCCCTTTTCTGCGCCCAGGCCACCGGGCGTTTACACCGGCAACGGCTACATCAACACCTTTGCCGACCCCAGCGGGCCGGTAGATTAGGCAGAATTTGTCCCCTAAAGCAAAGAGAGTGGGCGGGGCGGTAAGTACTGACCCACCTTCCCCGCCCACCCTCTAACGGCCCCAACAGGCCTAGTCTGCGTTCGACTCTGGATAGGGGTCGCTCAGCTGCTCCGTTTCTGGGCAGTCGTCGGAGACATTTAGCTCGACATCGCCACGGGGTACCGAGGCCAGGCGCTTGGTAACTGCACCAATGCTCTCCAGACGCACCATTTCTTCCCAAGAGCAAACTTCGTCGTCTTCCTCGGTTTCGTAGCGAAAGGTGACTAAATCCCCTTCAATATCCAAAATCTTTGCCCGCTCAATCCAACGCTGTTGATCCCGTAGAAAAATCCACACGTCTTGACCATCACAACAGAGTTGATAGATCTTGCGGTGTAGCATAGTCGCGGCTCCTTCACAGGTAACATCAACGCTCATTCGCTTGGCTAGCGTAGGGGGCGTTTTCCCAGTAGATAGAGGGTTGTCTGAGCTGACAGGCTTTGCCTAGCACTGTGGTCTTGCGATCGCCCTCAAGGCCAGTCCTCCTTAACCATCGCTCCAGTCAAACTACGCATTAGCGGTCTAGGTAGATGCTTCTTAATCTAGATTTTAGCTAATCCTAGGGCTGTACCTAAACATTCCCCCAGCACGCACTCCTCTCTTATCAATGAAACTGGTCTAGCAGTGTAGCAAGTCATACAGTGGCTTGCCCACAGGGCCACATACGGGGCGACACGGAGGGCCACACACAGGGGCCCCAAGGCGGGCGCTATAGTGGGAACTCAGCCCCGTTCCCCCGCCCTGCCCTATGCTGCTGCATCTCTGCACCTGGCCCGAAGTCGAAACCTACCTGACCGAGTCTTCGGGCATTATTTTGCCCATTGGCTCTACTGAACAGCACGGCCCCACCGGCCTCATTGGCACCGATGCCATCTGCGCCGAAGTAGTGGCCAAAGGGGTGGGCGAAGCTGCCAACGCCCTGGTTGGCCCCACCATCAACGTTGGTATGGCCCTGCACCACACGGGCTTTCCCGGCACGATGACCCTGCGGCCCAGCACCCTG
>DASQNN010000427.1:0-5254 GCA_035644955.1 Nodosilinea sp.
GCACTTCTTCTTGGGTGCGTGGCCGGTGATTGGCATCTGGTTTACCTCGTTGGGCATCAGCACGATGGCGTTCAACCTCAACGGGTTCAACTTCAACCAGTCGATTCTGGATTCTCAGGGTCGGGTGATTGGCACCTGGGCGGACGTGATCAACCGGGCGAACCTGGGTATGGAAGTGATGCACGAGCGCAATGCCCACAACTTCCCCCTTGACCTCGCGACTGCTGAGGCGCCTGAAATCATCGGTTAGTCCCCTGCGGCTATCTGAACTGATTTAGAAAGGGTGCTCCCCATGGGGAGCACCCTTTCTGTTTAGCCCCATCTACCGCCCTAGAATGGGTCTTGGTAAGAAAGAATTTAAACGGGCAAATGATGCAAGCACTTCGGGATTTACAGCAAACTCAGGGGGCTACCTTAACCAGTGAGGGTGTTCCCCTGTCTTTTGGCCCAGATAAGGATGCCTTGAGAGCAGTATCTACGGGTGCTGTTATGGTCGATCGCAGCCACTGGGGGTTAATTCAGATGAGTGGGCGCGATCGCCTCCGCTTCCTTCACAACCAGACCACCAACACCTTCACCGAGCGTAAGCCGGGGGAGGGCTGCGACACCGTATTTGTTACCTCTACTGCTCGCACCATCGATTTGGCCACCGTCTACGTCACCGACGATGGGCTGCTAATGCTCACTTCCCCCGGCCAAGACCAGCGCCTGCTGGACTGGATGGAGCGCTACATCTTCCCGGCGGACCAGGTGTCTTTAACGAATTTGACCGGATCCATGGCCGTGTTCTCATTGATGGGGCCCGGTAGCGCCGCCTGTCTAGAAACCCTGGGGACTGTACTCGAGTCTGAGTTGCCCTATGCCCACCACCGGAGGGTCAACGTTGGCGCTCTGTCTGTGCGCCTGGCCGCAGGCAGTGGTCTGACCGTGGCCGGATATACCCTTCTATTGCCCGCTGAAGCTGCGGCCCCAGTGTGGCAACAGCTCACTGATACCGGGGTTACACCGGCCGGAGAAGCCTTTTGGCAGCAGCTGCGGGTACAGCAGGGTCGTCCGGCTCCAGGCTGTGAACTCACCGACGACTACAACCCCCTCGAAGCGGGACTATGGGAAGCGATTTCCTTTAGTAAGGGCTGTTATATCGGTCAGGAGACCATTGCCCGGTTAAACACCTACCAGGGTGTTAAGCAGCAGCTTTGGGGTATTCACCTAAGCGGTACAGCTAACCCAGGGGAGGCCATTTTTGCCGGAGATGAAAAAGTTGGCTTGCTCACCAGCGTTGTTGATACCCCGGAAGGCCCTAGGGGGCTAGGCTACATTCGCACCAAGGCAGGTGGAGCTGGCCTAGAGGTAACCATTGGGGAGGCTAAAGGTGTGGTCGTTGACGTTCCTTTTTTGGCGCGGGGATATCTGACGGTAAGTAACTGAACCGTTTGGACAATAAATTGGGTAATCTAAGTGGACGCACTGATGCCATTAAGCTTGGTAAATCAAGCATTGCCGTACGAGATTAAACCCCTATGAGTCAACCCAAAAGAGCCCTGATTACAGGTATTACCGGTCAGGATGGATCTTACTTAGCAGAGTTATTGTTAGATAAAGGCTACGAAGTGCACGGTATTATTCGCCGTACTTCTACCTTTAATACCGATCGCATCGATCACGTTTATGTTGACCCCCACAGTGCCGATGCCCGCTTGTTTTTGCACTACGGTGACTTGACCGATGGCACCATGCTGCGACGCATTCTAGAGCAGGTACAGCCCCAGGAGGTCTATAACCTGGGGGCTCAGTCCCACGTGCGCGTCAGCTTTGACTCTCCTGAGTACACCGTTGATGCCGTAGGGATGGGAACGCTGCGGCTGCTGGAAGCCATCCGCGACTATCAGCAGCGTACTAGTCTGGAAGTGCGCTTCTACCAGGCCGGGTCTTCTGAAATGTTCGGCAAGGTGCAGGAAATTCCGCAGCAAGAGACGACGCCGTTTTACCCCCGCAGCCCCTACGCCTGCGCCAAGGTTTTTGCCCACTGGCAAACCATCAACTACCGCGAGTCCTACGATCTGTTTGCCTGCAACGGTATTTTGTTTAACCACGAGTCGCCCCGGCGCGGTGAAACCTTTGTGACCCGCAAAATTACCCGGGCGATCGCGCGCATTGTGGCCGGTCAGCAGAAGAAAGTGTATCTGGGCAACCTCGACTCCAAACGCGACTGGGGCTACGCCAAAGACTATGTGCGAGCGATGTGGCTGATGCTGCAGCAGGACCAGCCCGATGACTACGTGGTAGCCACCAACGAAACCCACGCCATCAGCGAGTTTTTAGACATTGCCTTTAACCACGTCAACCTCGACTGGCACGACTATGTAGAGTTTGACCCCCGCTACCTGCGCCCTGCCGAGGTAGATTTGCTGATTGGCGATGCCACCAAGGCGAAACAAAAGCTGGGCTGGGAGCCTAGCGTGACCTTTGAGGAACTGGTGCACCTGATGGTAGAAAGCGACCTAGAAGCGCTGGGCATTCACCACGGCAACGGGACCGGTGACAAACGGGATATCGCGACGGTGCGCAAAGACCTGATGCACCTAGCTCCCCAGGGTTAACGCCCGCAGGCCAAATAAAAAGCGGTGTTGGCCCCAGGGTCAGTGCCGCTTTTTCCGAGGTTAGCCATGCGTTTTAGAGGGCTTTCCTCTACTATGAGAAAGAACAACTGGGCAAGTGACTGCACTGGCTAAGCTTTGCCCTATTGCAGTTGTAGGTTTTCCCTTAATATGGCTGACGAAAAGACCCCCCCAGTAGATTCTGCCCCCGCTGACGAGGCTGGGGCCTCAAAAGCCGACAGTGCGCCGGCAGAGGCATCTCCCAAAGCGGCTGCACCCAAGGCAGCGCCTAAAAAAGAAAAGCCTCCAGCCTTAGAAGATAAGCCCTTCGCTGAGTTTATCGAGCAGCACTTTATTCCTAAACTGGAATCGGCGCTTAAGGACAAGGGCCTTGACGATATGCAGATTACCCTTAACCAGCAGCCTTTGGATGTGTTTGGCGTCAACGATAGAGAGAGCTACTGGCACGTCAAGGGCAAGTGGCAGCAGGGCGCTGGCGAAGCCTCCCCTGTGGGGAATCGCCAGTTCAATATTGTCTTTACTAAAGACGACATTTCTAGCCCCAAGCTGTTCTACTTTGCCGACAAAGGCTCCCAGCCCAGCACCATCGAGCAGTTTATGGGCGATGAGCGCAGGATTACCCTAGACTTGCTGGTGCTGTTTACCCTAGGACGGCTCAACGGCCAAAAATGGCTGGCAAGAAATTGAACCAATGCGCCCATGGACAAAGCGCCCGTGGGCAGGCAGGATAGTTGGCCAGGGTTAGCTACTGTGGGTGGATAGGAACTGCCGCAGCAGAGCGATCACCACGGCGGGATGCTCAACGTGGGGCAGCACGCCCGAGTCAGGGACTTCGATGACCTGCTGCATGGCCTTGGGGTTGAGACTGGCCAGCCGTTTTACCGTGGCGGGTGCCGTAAACCGTGACCCGGCCCCTAGCACGACGGTGGTAGGGGTTTGGAGCTGGCCGATGTAGCGGGCTAGATCGAAGCTAATGTCTCCATTCAGGGAGGCCAGGGCAGAGTATTCGGCGTTGGCCTGCTGGGTACAGGCTACATAGGCCTGTACCGTGTCTGGGGTGATGCGGCGGGGGTCGGCAAAGAGGAAGGTTGACAGGAACGATCGCACCGCCAGCTCGTTAGCAGCCCCCACCTGGTATAGCAGTTTGTCTACCCCAGGAGTGCTGGCCAGCAGGGCGGGCAGGCTCGCTTTGTAGTCTCGCCCAAAGTCGCTGTTGCCCGAGGGCGACACTAAAAACAGCCCCCGGAATAGATCGGGCCGCATACCAGCCAGGCGAATGACCACACCTGCGGTAAGGGAGGTGGCAGCTACCAGGGCCGGGGGCTCGGCCACCGACTCTAGTAAGTGGGTGATCATATAGAAATAGTCTTCTGTGCAGTAGGAGCGGGCCGGGTGGGTTGACTGGCCCCAACCGATCAGGTCGGGGGCAATGACGCGGTGGGTAGCGCCAAAGGCGGCGTAGACCTTAGACCACTCAAACGCCGAAGAGCCGCCGCCCAAACTGTGTAGAAACACGAGGGGCGGACGGGAGGTATTTTCCTCCCGTTGCCAGGGCCAACCGCCGGGGGTATAGTAGGCCATTACCCCCAAGTCGGTGGCTAAGGCCTGCTGAATAAAGCCCAAGGGCTGGAAGTTGAGCATGGTCATATCCGGTAAGATTCAGGGCGACGGGGTAAGACGTAACGATCCTACAACCTGTCTCTGTGCTTCAATCTTAGGGCCATCTGCCCGATTGAACTAGCTTAGGGGGTGAGAACTACGTTACCGAGCGAGCTGTTAATTTATCGGTATCAGGGGGAGGGGCTACAGCCGAAGCGGCTGGCGCTGGATGGGCCGAATCGGGCGATCGCAGCCGACTTGATCCAGCTCTTTCAGCAGCAGGTAGGCCACACCCAGGGCGACCTCAACCGCCAGCTTCAGGAAATCGAAGGCGAAGACACCAACTACCGCATCAAGCGCGGGCTGGCCCACATTTTGCGCAACAGCTTTGCCACTTTTGACGTGGTCAGCCCCCTCGAACCGATCGAACTGCGGCGGCGAGTCTTTGCTTTGGCAGCTCAGACCGTACCCTCCCCGGCGGCAGCTGAGGAGCATTTAACGACGTTAGGGCAACAGCTGTCTGAGGAGTTGGATCGTGAGGTCTCTGTGACTGACCTGCGCCAGGGGCTCTACGCCGATCGCCAGGACAACCACATTCTGATCGAGTGTGAGGCTCCCACTCCCGACGCCTTGATCCATCGCTACAACCTGTCGCAGACCCAGGGCGTGTTCTACAAAGCCAGCGACCTGGTGATGCACCTGTACCGCAACGACCCCGGCGAGTACAAGCTCATGTTCCGCTACCTGAAGCTGTTTCGGCTAATGACCTACATCGAGGGCGATGCCGACCAGGGCTTTACCATCACCATCGACGGCCCCGCCAGCCTGTTCAAGCCCAGCACCCGCTACGGGGTCGATATTGCCAAGCTGATTCCGGCTATTCTGCACGTTAGCAAATGGCGGCTGACGGCAACGCTGCAAATGAAGGACAACTTCACCCAGCAAGTCAAACCCCGCCAGTTTACCCTCGACAGCGACTGTGGCCTAGTCACCCACTACCCCCCCGGCAAAACCTACGACAGCATGATTGAGGAGTC
>DASQNN010000428.1:0-2647 GCA_035644955.1 Nodosilinea sp.
ATGTGGTCGCCTCGGCGATCGCCTACCTGACCGGCCAGTGGGGCTGGGGCATTGTGCCTATCAACGGCATTGTCGTAGCCCTGGTGCTTTACCTGGTGCTGAGCCGAGTGCTACCGTCGTCGCGATCGGCAGCTTAGGGAGAGTGCGTGTGTATGAAACCAGTGGCGATCAGGCACTGCTGGTAGGCATTCCCGATGTAGCGATTCAAAGAGCTAAGCCGCAGGCCGAGGTGGTGCCAACTGCTGTAGCCGTGGCCCCGCCGCCCCAGCCAATTCAAGTAAGGGTGCCCATGCCGTTGACGGTGCGGCAGGGGTATTTAGAGGTGCGGGAGGTCACAACTAAAGAAGTGGTGACGGCGATCGAGCTGCTGTCGCCGATTAATAAGCGATCGGGCCGAGGGCGGCAAACCTACGAAAGCAAGCGAGAGCAGGTGCTCAGCAGCGCAACTCATTTTGTTGAGATTGATTTGCTGCGGGCCTACGAGCCAATGGAAATGTTTGGGATTGAGGGGCAGAGCGACTACCGCATTTTGGTCAGCCGTAGTGAACAAAGGCCGATCGCAAGTCTCTATGCGTTTAGCGTGCAGAATGCAATTCCGGCGTTTTCGCTGCCGCTGCGGGCGGGCGACCCAGAGCCTACGGTTGACCTTCAGAAGTTGCTGAATGAGGTCTACGACAAATCGGGCTATGACCTGAAGCTAGATTACAGCGTAGAACCCGTGCCGCCTCTATCTGAGGCCGATGCAGATTGGTTTCGTAAAAAAATGCCTACTTAAAGATTGACTAGCTCTATATACAGACATTGGCTAAGAATTGCCGCAGCACAATCGATAGTCTTGACGGTGACAGATGTGTTGGCTGGATCTAGGAGGCGATCGACGGACAATCGGCTTGTGCTCATAGACGCCGCCATTTTGGAGATTTGCTCAGCCCTCTTTTTTCCATTTTTGAAGGATTTGTCAAGCCAGAACACGCTTAAGTGCTAAGTATTGTTGATGAGGCGTCAATAGTAGTGGATAAGTATGATAAAAAGACTTCTTTCCTGGCAATGACGAAATCCTTCACTAAAGTTTGTTCAAGCTTACCAATCATGCGATCAGAGAAAATTAAAATTTGTAACTGAAAGGGGAATCCATTCTCTTTAGGTGTACCCGAAGATGGAAAGTGGTTAGGTTAGAACGCTGTCCACTGTCATCTAGCCAGTTCACTCTATAGTCATAGCCAATCTGTCCGAACCATCTTTCATTTATTTTTGAAACAATACCTATAGCTTGTGCCTCAGGCTGGTTTTCCCAGTTATCTTTGATGAAGGAAAATATGCCAGCACCTCCAGCTGCGCCAACAGCAGCCTGAGTTCCCCCGGCAACTGCTATACCTGCTCCTGCGCTGACAATACCAGCTGTTGCTAGAAAACCGCCCGGCAGTGCTAAAGGAAGTAGCACTGCACCTGCAACTGCACCTCCTAGGAGGGTTATTTCTTGGCGGTATTTACGGTGTGCTGTTGCCCCTTCTTCTGAAAGCACCACTAAATCGCCAATCGAAAGCTGGCCATTGGGCGAGGACATGCCAAATATTCCTTGAAATCCGTATTTGGCTATTCTGGCATGAGCTTAGAAGTCAAATATCAACTTGACCTAAATGTAAGGACAAAGAATTTAAAGACTTCATAGGTGGAAGGATTTTATGTACTTGAAAAAGTATTTGTATCATTTACCTGTCGAGACGCTTCGGGTCTGACGATTCTTGGCATGGCTTCCTTGCGGTGCGAAACCCAACAGCAGTCAGCCTTATTGTGTTTTGCTCTTGAAGCATGAATTTGGGTACGGGCAAACGGCCATTTGCCCCCACGAGAGGCGTTGAATTTTTGATTCATACCTGTGTTCAGCAACGCCGACTAATTCACTGAGGAACCTAAGCTCTCCACCACCTTTGCACTACCCACCTACTATCCAAACCGCCTCACCCACATCCTGCTAGGCGACTCCGCCGGTGCATTACTGCATTGGCGGAGCCTGCCCAGAAGGCAATCGCGTCGCCTGGATCGTCCCCGCACCTACAGGGCACAGCGGGGAATACATCAGCGTCATGACCTCGCCGTCTTGCTACAGTCGAGGGCTAGGTCTCAACCTCGCAGGGGCGCAGATGCTGCGTCCCTAGGGGGGTACCGATCGCACCCCAGCGCCAACACCCCGTTCTGCCCGCCAAAGCCAAAGCTCAGGCACAGCGCCACTGTCACCTCAGTGGCCATCGCCTCAGTCACCAGCTTTGGATAAATACTCTTGCCGCGATCGCCCACATTCGGCGGCAGCACCCCGTGCCGCAGCGCCAGTAGACAAAAGGCGGTACCGATCGCCCCCGAAGCCCCCAGGGTGTGCCCTGTCGCCCCCTTGGTCGAACTCATCCACGGCAGTTGGGAGAATCCCTCGGTCAAGAGCCGCACCTCGTGGTCGTCATTGAGCTGGGTGCCTGTCCCGTGGGCATGAACATAGCCCACCTGATCTGGCGCTAGGCCGCTGTAGTAAAGACAGTTTTTTAAGGCTAAACGGCTACCTTTAAGCTCTGGGTCTGGGGCCGTGCGGTGGTAGGCATCGGCGCTAAACCCAGCCCCGAGAATATGGCCGTAAGGTTCTGGCCCCGATCGCGCCATT
>DASQNN010000429.1:0-2339 GCA_035644955.1 Nodosilinea sp.
GTTGCTAGCAGCGGACCGCTACCGCTGCCAGAGTTCGTTGGGACAGGGTGGCTTCGGCCGTACTTACCTGGCGGTGGACGAGGGCGATCTCCCCCTGCTTTGCGTCGTCAAGCAGATGGCCCCAGGGGCAGACCACCACCCCGAGGCCCGCGCTGCCCAAACAAAGCGCTTTCACCGCGAGGCCGATCGCCTAGCCACCCTGGGCCAGCACCCCCAAATTCCGGCCCTGCTGGATGTAGTCGACAACGCCCAGGGCCAATTCTTAGTGCAGGACTACGTCCCCGGCCCCAACCTCGACCAGCTCAGGCAGCGATCTCCCGATGATGGTGAGGCTCTGGTGCAGCGAGTGCTCTACGAGCTGCTGCCGGTGCTGGCCTACATTCACAGCCACAGCGTAATTCACCGCGACATCAAGCCCGCCAACATCGTTGCGCCCCCCTTGCCGCAGCCCTTCGCCCTGGTCGATTTTGGCGCGGCAAAGGCAATTTTAGATCCTGAACAACTCAAGCACACCGCCACGGTAATCGGCAGTGCCGGGTATGCCGCTCCCGAGCAGGCCCTGGGCAAAGCGGTCTACGCCAGCGATATTTTTAGCCTAGGGGTGACCTGCCTGCACCTGCTCACGGGGCTGCACCCCTTCGACCTCTATTCTGTCAGCGACGATGCCTGGGTGTGGCGGTCCTACGTTACGGCCCCCGTTAGCCCTGCCCTGGGGCGCGTGCTCGATCGCATGGTCAACCGCCGCCTGCCAGAGCGCTACGGTACGGCCCAGGAGGTGCTGGCCGACCTGCGCTGGAGCGGCCTGGCCACAGCGCGCAAGGCGCAGACGCGATCGCGCTCGGCCAAGTCCTCGGAGGCTGCGCCCGCCTGGGAGCAGCGGTTTGCCCTCAGCCTGTCTGGGGTGGTGGCCAATGGGCTGGCCATCAGCCCCACCGGACGCGCGATCGCCACGGCCTGCTCCGATGGCTCGGTGCGCCTGTGGGACTGCACCAACGGTGAACCTATCCACAGCTTTCGCAGAACGCTGGGAGTGCTGGGCCTGGGCCATCGTGGCCCGGTCAATGATGTGACCTTTACCCAGAATGGCGCTGCCCTAATCAGCGGCGGCGACGACAGCCAGCTGATTTGGTGGAATCTGGCTGACTTTAGTGGCCAAACCCTGCCAGTGGCGGGCTGGCAGATCTCTGCCCTGCAAATTGCTCCTCCCGGCGACACCCTGGCGGTGGGCAGCGGCGATGGGCGCATTCATCTCTGGCCTTTGGCGGCGGAGAGTGGACCTAAAACCCTGGTGCACCACCAGGACCAGGTCACGGCCCTGGCGGTCGATTGGCAGGCGAGTCTGCTGGTGAGCGGCGGGCGCGATCGCACCATTCGCCTCTGGTCGCTGCCCTCTGGGCGGCTCACGCGCACCCTCACGGCTCCCACCGCCCCGATTACGGCTCTGGCCTGTCACCCCACCGATGGCCGCATTGTCAGCGGCGATCAGGCAGGTCACGTGCAGGTGTGGAGTGCAGATAACCCCGCTGAGGGCATGGTGATCAAAAAATTGTCTACCCCCGTCACGACCCTGGCGATTAGCCCTGACGGCTCCTGGCTCGCGATCGGGGCAGAGGACGGTTTTTTGACGTTGGTAAGTTTGCAGGGGGATGGCCAAACCAGCCAGCTGCGCAACGCCTGGGCCGTGCGCGCCCTGGCCTTTACCCCCGACAGCCGCATGGTGGTCAGCACCAGCGCCGACGAAACCATCCGCTTTTGGTGCGCCCAAGACCCTGCACCGCTAGATTAATCCTTTTGGGCTACTCCCGGTTCCTTACACCAGGGCTACTGTCGAGCCGAGGGTGTCTCAGAAAACTGGCGCACGGTGGCGCTAAACCCTGAGGCCTTAAACTGCTTCAGCTTTAGCGGTTCGGGCTGGTTCGCCGCCACCGAAATCCGCAGTTCAAAGTTGCTTTCGCCGGGGGGCACTGCTGGGATGCCGCCTAGCCGCCCCCGATTTTGCATCACGGGGTTGTCGTTGGCGTCGTAAATGCGGCCAAAGATATCGGCATCAATGACAGGCTTGCCGGTGCGGTTGATAGCCTTGCCGGTAATCAAAAAGCAGTTGGCCTCTTGAATGGAACCAGCCGCCACCATGCCCTCGGCGTAGTCGGGCGGGCAGGGGCTATAGCTAATATCGGCAAGCTCAATGGGAGTCAGCGCCTGGGCTGTCAACCCCACCCCGCTCAGCAGCCAGAGGCCGGCAATTAAAAGGGCTGTAACGATGCTGCGTAGTGCCATAGGTCGCCAGGGGTAAGCAGAATTGAGCCTTTATCAGCTTATCGCGATTTGCTGGGGCGGGG
>DASQNN010000430.1:0-5787 GCA_035644955.1 Nodosilinea sp.
GCCTAGCTTTCTGCTAACGCCGGGGCAATCGGTCTGGGGGCACGAGTTCCATCGATCTCAGACCGACAGGTCGCCAGCACATCCCGTTTACCAGCTCAAGCGCTACGGGGCTGAGCAGCCCCACGCTGCCGAGGGCTGGAGTCTGCACCAGGTACAGGCGTCGTACCTGCACCTGCACTGGGGCGGCTGCCCGGAGGTAGCTCAGGCGTTGGTGACTGCCTGTGCCCGCTACCGCCAACGGGCTGTCCCCCGATAAAAAATCCCTCGCTAAAAAGGAGCTGGGCATCGGCTCTGTATACAGTCCAGAAGCACTGTACATAACCCCTCGGTCTTTTTCACCTGTTGGGGAGAGGTGGGGCTGAAACCCCTAGGGCAGACTCTGATTAGTGCTATGGTTAGACCTATAGATTTTTGTTGAGACTAGGAGTGTAACTGTGGTTGAGCCGTTGCTGAGTGGCATTGTTCTAGGGTTTATTCCTGTCACCCTGGCCGGGCTATTTGTGGCTGCCTACATGCAATACCGTCGGGGTAACAAGTTCAATGCGTAATTGACTCGTTCAGTGCCAGATAGGCACTGCCCACCGCCGCCTCGGTCGAGGCGGCGTTTTTTATGGGTACCGGCATTAGCCCCGCCCGCAGTTGCCGCCAGGTTTCGTTGGTGGCACCGCCCCCGGCAGTGTAAATTTGCCGCAGGGGAGCAGCCCCTAGCTGGGCCAGCAGATCGTAGCCGCGCTGCTCAATGCGGGCCATACCCATCAGCAGGCCGTGCAAAAAGGCCGCATCATCCTCAGGGCGAGGGCTGAGGCGAGGGGCCAAATTGGGGTCGTTGATGGGGAAGCGCTCCCCCGGTTGGGCCAGGGGATAGTAGTCGAGTGAGGTTGGGGTAGAGGGGTCGATGCGCTGGCTTAGGGTGGCCAGGGCCTCTCGGTCAAAGAATTTTTCTAGCACGGCCCCGCCGGTATTGGAGGCCCCGCCCACCAGCCAGTGCTGACCCAGACGATGGCTGTAGATGCCGTATTCGCTGGCGTCTATGCGGCGATCGCTGAGCAGCTTGATCACCAGGGTTGACCCCAGGGAGGTAACGCCGTCGCCGGGGGAGCTGGCCCCGCTGGCGAGAAACGCTGCAATGCTGTCGGTAGTACCTGCAACCACTTCACAGCCGGGCGATAGGCCAAACCGCTGGGCCACTGCCGCCGTTACCGGCCCTACCACCTCCCCTGGGGCCAGTACCCGAGGCAGCACCGGGCTCCAGGGCTGTTCCAGCATCCTCAGCGGATAGCTCAGGGTGCCGACGTCGTAGCCGAGTTTGAGGCTGTTGTGGTAGTCGCTGAGCCCCCACTGACCGTGGAGCTGGGCGCTGAGCCAGTCGGCCTGGTGAAGCAGGTAGGCAGCCTGCTGCCAGGTGCCAGCGTCTAGGGTCTGGTGCCACCACATCAGCTTGGCCAGGCTGGAGGTGGCGCTGGCGGCAGGGCTGCGGGCGGGGACCAGCGCTTTGACCGCCGCTAGGGATGCTTGGCAGGGGTGGTTGTACAGCAGCGGCGAGGTCATGGGTTCACCAGCGCTGTCGCATAAAATTACGGTGCCAGAGGTGCCGTCGATCGCCACTCGGCCCACCTGGGTCGCGATCGCCCCAGGTATGGCCTGCAGCAGCGCGAACAGCGCCTGCTGCCAGCAGTCTGGGGCAGGTTGGTCGGGGTAGCTTTGCCGGTATTCCCAACAAAGGTGCCGCTGCGGATCGACCACAGCGGCACGCACCCCAGAGGTGCCCACGTCTATACCCAAAGCCAGGGGAAGCGCCGTCACGAAGCAGCCCCTCGCCGCGCCATTTCCAGCCCCTCGCCTAGACGCTAATTTCGCTGAGCGAACGGGTCATGTAGTCGAAGGGATAGTCGACAACAGACGGATCGGCAACGCCGGCTTCTTGCACCTTGGCCTTCACAATGTCCTTCATCAGCTGGATGCCGATGACCGTGGGGCCAATGGGCACACCCAGGGAATTGTAGGTTTCGCGCAGCCCCGTGAGCACGCGCTCGTCGAGCACGTCGGGGTTGCCCGCCACCAGGGCGTAGCTGCCGTAGCGCAGGTAGTAGTCCATGTCGCGCAGGCAGGCGGCGTAGCGACGGGTGGTATAGGCGTTGCCGCCGGGGCGAATCAGCTCGGGTACTTGGGCAAACAGCGTTACCCCAGCCTCTTTGACAATGCCAGCGGCGTTGGCGCTGATGACCGCCGCTGCCTTGATGCGATCGAGGCCGCTGTCAAAGTAAGACTTAATAGAGTCGAGGGCGCTGCTATCGAGATAGCGCCCCGTGTTGTCGTAGGTTCTGATCAGCGTGGTGACAGCGTCCCGCATAGGTGGTTTCTCCCAACTCTCACTTGGCAAACAGCATTTGATAAACGGGTGCAGGCTTGGTAAGCCCACCCCTGGCTAGAGGCTCAACCTCTGGCTTTGACCAGGTTTTATTCTCGAAAGAGTCTACCACGGGGGCCTGACCCCTGGGCGGCTTAGCCCCGCTAGAGTCGGGGCTTTATGAGCCAATTGTTACAAAACATCATGGTCTGTCATGGGGCTTTTGTTGGCTTTCCCTGACAAAAAGTAGTGGCCGATACAAAATAGGCCATCCCCTCTCCCTAGGATGATTCAGATGAGCTGATGCCTGTGATACCAGCTGGGCCGGTGTGCCCGGACCGGTGAAGCGGTGCTGGTTGTGGTCTGTTTGGCGAAATCTTGCCCGTAGCGGTGAGGTCGGTCAGGGCCAGGGCGTCATTCACGACGAGGTAAATCGGTTTTTCCGAAGTTTGAACGCTAAACGAGGCTAAGGAGTAGTTCATGGCAACCCCAGCAGACATCCTGAAATGGATTGAGGATGACGGCATTGAGTTAATCGATCTGAAATTTATTGACATGCCGGGCATCTGGCAGCACCTCACTCTGCACAAGAGCCAAATTGACGAGAGCAGCTTCAGCGATGGGGTAGCCTTCGACGGTTCCAGCATTCGAGGCTGGAAGGCCATCAACGAGTCAGACATGATGATGGTGCCCGATCCTGGCACCGCCTGGATCGACCCCTTCATGTCTCACCCGACCCTGAGCATGATTTGCACCATTAAAGAGCCACGCACCGGCGAACTGTACTCTCGCTGCCCCCGGGCGATCGCCACCAAGGCGATTGAGTACCTCAAGTCCACCGGCATTGGCGACACCGCTTTCTTTGGCCCCGAAGCTGAGTTCTTCATCTTCGACGACGTGCGCTTCGACCAAAACGAGCACTCGGCCTACTACTACGTCGATAGCGTTGAGGGCCGCTGGAACACAGGCCGCGAAGAAGTCGGCGGCAACCTGGGCTACAAGCCCCGCTACAAAGAGGGCTACTTCCCCGTCGCCCCCACCGACACCTCCCAGGACATGCGCAGTGAAATGCTGCTAGAGATGGCCAAGCTGGGTGTACCGATCGAAAAACACCACCACGAAGTGGCCACGGGCGGCCAGTGTGAGTTGGGTATTCGCTTTGGTCGGCTGATCGAAGCCGCCGACTGGCTGATGATCTACAAGTACTGCATTAAAAACGTCGCCAAGCGGTGGGGCAAGACGGTCACCTTCATGCCCAAGCCTCTGTTTAACGACAATGGCTCGGGTATGCACACCCACCAGTCGATCTGGAACGACGGTGAGCCTCTGTTTGCGGGCGACCAGTACGCCGGGCTGAGCCAAATGGCCCTGTGGTACATCGGCGGCATTCTCAAGCACGCCCCCGCTCTGCTGGCGCTGACCAACCCCACCACCAACTCCTACAAGCGCCTGGTACCCGGCTTTGAAGCGCCGGTCAACTTGGCCTACTCCCAGGGCAACCGCTCGGCCTCCGTGCGCATTCCCCTCTCCGGCGACAACCCCAAGGCTAAGCGCCTAGAGTTCCGCTGCCCCGATGCCACCTCGAACCCCTACCTGGCCTTTGCAGCGATGCTCTGCGCTGGTATCGATGGCATCAAAAACCAGATCGACCCCGGCGACCCGCTGGATGTGGACATCTACGACCTCAGCCCCGAAGAGCTGGCGAAGATTCCCTCGACCCCTGGCTCGCTGCTCGATGCCCTCAAGGCCCTGGAAGCCGACCACAGCTTCTTGACCAGCACTGGCGTCTTCACCGAAGACTTCATCAGCAACTGGATCGAGTACAAGCTCGACAACGAAGTCAACCCCATGCGTCTGCGGCCCCACCCCTACGAGCTGGCTCTCTACTACGATTGCTAGAGCGAGTGGGTTATACCAAATCCGAATCACATACTCCCGATTTTCAAAAGGCCAGACCGTAGGGCGTAGGCGTAGCCGAGCCAGAGGCTCTATGGCATTCGCCCTGTTGAATCGGGGGTAACCAAGAAGAATTTGGTATTAGCCCTCAGATGAGGGTAGTGATGTAAAAGAGGTCGGGGTGAAAACCTCGGCCTCTTTTTGCTGTGAATTTGAAGGAAGTTTTACTTGTTTATATCAAGTCCGGCTAATCAGCCTTAGAATGGTGGAGTTGATAAGACAGACTTGAAGCAAGATGGGGCGTCGACTGAAGCTAGAACCACATTTAAGCACCGAGGAACTAGAACAGCGTTATAAATCGGCTAAGGGCGGGATTGAACGGGGACACTATCAGCTGATCTGGCTGTTGCAATCGGGCAGGAGTACCGCTGAGGTCTCCGAGGTGACCGGCTACAGCCGAGCTTGGATCTACGAAGTGGTCAGAAGCTATAACCGCCAAGGCCCTGAAGCACTGGGAGATCAACGGCAGCACAATCAGGGTCATGGTCAAGTCATTCTCGACGATGAGCGGCAAGCCTTGTTGTACCAAGCCTTGCAGGAGGAGCCCCCGGATGGTGGCTTTTGGAATGGACGTAAGGTGGCGAACTGGCTCAGTGAGCACCTGGGTTGTCCAGTTCACCGCCAACGGGGTTGGGAGATTCTCAACCAGATGGAATTCTCCCTCAAGGTGCCTCGTCCCGAGCATCAGCACGCCGCTACCGAAGAGGAGCAGCGGGTGTGGGAAAAAAAATCTGCACGGTCAACTAGCAGCGATCAAAACCGCCTATCCCGATGCCGACGTGCAGCTGTGGGCCATGGACGAACATCGCTTGGGACTCCATCCCATCCTGCGCCGGGTGTGGGTCGATAAGTGGTTTGGCTCGCTCAGCGCTCCTGTCCACTGTCGCTATGACTGGTTTTGGCTCTATGGCTTTGTCCATCCCCGCAGCGGCCAAACCTATTGGTGGTTGTTGCCTCGGGTCAATATCGACCTGGTTAATCAAGCCTTGGCTGATTTTGCCGAACACTTTGGAATTGGCCCTAAGCACCGAGTGGTGCTGGTCATGGATCAAGCTGGGTGGCACACCTCAGATCAAGTGGTCGTGCCGGAAGGCCTACACCTGGCCTTTCTGCCCCCTACTCTCCGCATATGCAACCCGCAGAGCGACTCTGGCCCCTTCTCAATGAGGCTTTAGCCAACCGGGTGTTTGAAACCCTAGATGACCTATTGGAACGGGTGGCGCAGCGTTGTGTGCAACTCCTGAACCTCACCGACTTGATCTCAGGGTTAACCCAGTTCCACTGGTGGAGGGCGGTTCAATGCTAAGTGTGGTTGATTAAGCGGACTTGATATCATACCAAATCGAAGGCTGGCAGGGCAATAGGCGCATTCACGGCATCCTTGTTCACGCCGAAATCCGCGATCACAAAATCTGGATTCACTACGACGGCATCGAAGGCAGCATCACAGAAGAGCTGATCACCGCTGGTGTGCCCAAGGAACG
>DASQNN010000431.1:0-4450 GCA_035644955.1 Nodosilinea sp.
GTAGTTGCCCAAACCGGTGGGCTTGGGGTCGTCTAGCTCGGGGTCTTTGCCCGGAATTTGGGTATAGCGGTGGTGCCACTTGTGGTAGCGCCGGTAAAAGGTGCCGTTGTAAAACGACAGCAGCCCCGCCAGCCAGGCGCCCCCGTCATTGAGGCGGGAGTTGACAAAGGCCGTGCGGTGGCTGCACTCGTGCATCGCACAAAACATCAGCGCCAGGCTGGCCCCGTAGACTACCAGGGCGGGCAGCGCCAGCCCCAGGGGAGCGGTGGCCCACAGGTAGGCGCTAATGGCCGACACCGCCAGGTGGCCCAAAAACTGCCTGGCCCCGGCCCAGTTCGATCGCTGGTTGAGGGTGGCCAAGGCCGCCGCCGATAAAACCTGGCGCGGCTGAGGGGGTAGCGGTCTAGATTCGACAGCAGGTGTAGTCTTCGTAAGCATGGTTAACGTTCTGGTAGAAAATGTTTGGGCAACGTCTGATAATTAAAAAGTGGAAAGCAGCCCGGTTGCGAAACGCTTGGTTGCTCAAACCCCTTTTCCCACAACAACCCGCTGACTAAATCGGCCAGCACAATGACCCTTTCAACTTGTTATAACAAGTGAGCTTAGCACAATTATTTGGGGTGGCCAAGCCGTCTTGAAGAATGCCCGCCGTCCGTTGATGGTTCCCTGACCATGGCTACTCCGCTACACATCAGCATTTCTGAAAAGCTGCGCCACCAGATTGAATCGGGGGTGTACAAATCGGGCGATCGCCTGCCCAGCGAGCACCAGCTGATGGAAACCTTTAGCGTCAGCCGCATTACGGCCCGCCAGGCGGTGGCCAATTTAGTCAGCCAGGGGCTGGCGATCGCCTACCGAGGCAAGGGTGTCTTTGTCACCCCGCAAAAAAAGGTCACCTACTCCCTCTCCAGTCCACTGGTGTTTATAGAGCAAGACATGGCCCGCCAGGGGATCGCCTTTTCCTTTGAAAACCTGATATTTGAGCCCACCCCGGCCCCGGCCGAGGTGGCGGCGGTGCTGGGCATTTCTCCCAAATCTCGGGTTTACCAGCAAAAAAAACTCTTTCGCATGGATGGGGCCGCCGGAGCAGTGGATCTGTCGTACCTGATCGCTGATCTGGGCAAACGGCTGGCCCCCCTGCTCAAACAGCAGATGAGTTTCCCCACCCTGGCCCAAAACGGCATTCCCATCGAACGTATAGACGGCGTGATTGAGTGCACCCACGCCGACTACGACCTCAGCGGTTACCTGGAGGTACCCCTGGGCCACGCCCTAATGGTGTATCGCTACACGGCCTACACCCAAAACCAGCAGCCGGTGCTCCACGGGTCTACCATTTCCCGCGCCGATCGCTTTTGCTACTCCCTCAGCACTCCGGCAAAGACGGATTGATTAATGGCGTTGATGAATTGAGGCATGAATTGGCAGAGAGCCCTGGCGCTGCGATCGCAGGGGTGCGATCGGCCACCTGCTGCCAATCGACCTGGGCGGCCTCACAAATCGCCTTAAAAGAGCCGGCACTGATCGGAATCCGCTGCCAAAACCGCCGCAGGGTCGCTAGGGAAACATGGGCGCGATCGTACCAAGCCGCCGATTGCTGCCCCCAGCCCCGGTGACGAATAGTGTTTTCAACCAGCCCTAGACCCTCTCTGGAGGCTTTTAACCTGTCACGCCTTTTGCCCATCAGCTCCAGTGACTCGCTAATTCTTGATTCAATCCGGTTCATACTACGGTGTAATCACTAATTCACTCTCCGGAGAATCACCGAAACAGCCGTAAACATACTGAGTCAACCTTCGAGCCAGGACGCAGTACATTTGCAAACCATAATGAGACATCTTCTTTTTCCTAGGCAGCTAAGGTTTGTAGAGATGAAATGGATTACCTTGGCTTTAAAGCTTTGTGACAACCCAACAGCGCAGAGCCTACATAAATTCAGTCCCAGAGACAGATGGTATTTATGCGATCTATGCTGAAACAGCAGGAGAGCTACCCACCTATATTGGCAGGTCAAACAATATTCGTCATAGGCTTAAAGAACACTTCATTGGCGGTAGAAGCAAAGCAATTGACAGGCTGACGGATCAGGGCCATGTTTTGTGGTTTTCGTTTGGCTACTCCACTAATCCCCACGGTTGCGAAGCAGCAGAACTGGCAAGGCTTTCTCCTGCTGGCAATAAAAAACGAGACGTCAAGTACTTAGAGGAATTTTAAGCGCAGTCGTTTATGTCACTGGCAAGACTATGTCACTGGCGAGACCGTCCCAAAGCTGCCCAGCACGGTGTACCCAGTTTCTAGGGCGTCACAGTCTTCTCTAGGCGATTTGATCGGCCTCGTTATACTGATCACAAAGGCTAGGGCGTAACCTTACAGCAGGTTGCAACACCAGCCCATAAACCGGTAGGAGGTCACAATGCACCATCGAACCCATCATGTTGTAAAGGCAGTAGCCCTAGCCAGCATAGTCTTGGGTGCTCTGGTCGCTCCAGCCAGGGCGGCTGAACGGGTTCGCCTCAACTACCGGGGGTTTAGCCGTACTGTGCCCGTTTCCCTACTCGTCGCCCTAGCTGATACGGGTGCAGCATCCGGTGTGCTGGGTGGGTTGCTCAACCAGGCGGGGCAGGATGTGGGCGAACTGCGATCGCTCCTTACCCGCCCGCTCTCCGCCGACCCCGTAATGCTCGACCGATCGCTTAACAGTCGCCCCGGCGAGTGGGTGCTCGACTACCTGGCCCAATCTATTCACACCGGCAGGGGCGAAGCCAACCGCCAGGCACTGCGATCGGCCCTGGTGCTGTCGGCCAGCGGAGACAAGCAGATCACCCTGCTAGAGGTGCTGCAAAACTACCCCACCGAAGAAGTCGTCCTAGAAGGCGACAACATTCAGGCCGCCTACAATCGTCTGGCCAATTTTCTACGACCCCTCTCAATTTTTCTGTAGATCCCCCTCGACTGTAGCCCCAACCAGCCCAAAGACTCAATGGGCCAAAGATTCTTATGGCTCTAAGACTTAATGGGCCAAAGTCATCGTCGCAGCAGAGAAAACGCAACCATTCCTACCACGATGGCTACTATTAGCAACGTCAGCGGCTCCAGCTTAAACTCTGCCCCTTTGCTGCTAGAGCCTGTAGCGTAAAAAAAGGCAAAAAATACAATCAGTACGACAACCAGATCGAGGCCAGTAAACACAACGCTTTCCCCCGTGGCCAACTGGAACTATGTAGCCAGCAAGCAGCTACCGCAACAAAGTTTACCTACAAGTTCTAGGTATACCGTAGCGGGTTTGTTGAGCCACTTATCTAACTCAGTATTTTAGTATCCCTATCCCGAAACTCAACCCTGAAATAAAAGCGTAGATCTTGCTCCACCCCCTTTTTTACCCATAGCATTTCCCCTATGGGGAGTGACGAGCATTTGTCAAGGGGCCATGAGTTATTGCTTCAGTATGTCTTCAAGCGCCCCCCTTTGAAGAAAGTTACAGCTCGCTAACCGATAGCAACTTCCCCAGCAAATCTGCAAAACCCTACATAAAGGAGAATCTAACCATGACAACCCTAAAAGTTGGCATTAATGGTTTTGGTCGCATTGGCCGCCTGGTACTGCGCGGCGGCATCAAAAATCCCAATATCGAATTTGTTGGCATTAACGACCTGGTGCCCCCCGAAAATTTGGCTTACTTACTCAAGTACGACTCCACCCACGGGCGCTTCGACGGCACCGTCGAAGCGGTAGACGACGGCATTGTTGTAGATGGCAAAAAAATTCCCTGTATGGCCATGCGCAACCCCGCCGAACTGCCCTGGGGCGACCTTGGGGCCGACTACGTGGTTGAGTCAACCGGCCTGTTTACCACCTTCGACACCGCCCACCAGCACATCAATGCCGGGGCCAAGCGAGTGATTCTCTCGGCCCCTACCAAAGACCCAGAGCGAGTGCATACTCTCGTAGTCGGCGTTAACCACGAAACCTACAACCCCGCTAATGACATCATTGTGTCCAACGCCAGCTGCACCACCAACTGCCTGGCCCCCGTCGCCAAGGTCATTCACGAAAACTTTGGTCTAGCCGAGGGCTTAATGACCACGGTCCATGCCGCGACCGCCACCCAGCCCACCGTTGACGGCCCTTCTAAAAAAGACTTTCGCGGCGGTCGCGGCGCAGGGCAAAACATCATCCCCGCCTCTACCGGAGCCGCCAAAGCGGTGACCCTAGTGCTGCCCGAGCTGAAGGGGAAACTCACGGGTATGGCCTTTCGAGTGCCGACACCCAACGTGTCGGTGGTTGACCTCACCTTCAGAACCGAGCAACCCACCAGCTACGAGGCCATCTGCGCCGCCATTAAAACCGCCGCCAACGGCCCAATGCAAGGCATTTTGGGCTACACCGAAGACGATGTGGTCTCTAGCGATTTCATCACCGATCCCCACTCCAGCACCTTTGATGCCGGGGC
>DASQNN010000432.1:0-2640 GCA_035644955.1 Nodosilinea sp.
CTCAAAGCCTGTCAGGGTGAGGGGGGTAATGGGGGCTTCGGCAGCACCGACTACAACGCGATCGCACTGCCCCCGCCGCACCAATTCGTACCCCTGAAATATTGCCGTCAGCCCCGTGGCGCAGGCCGCCATCGGAGCCAGTACTGGGCCAGTGGATTGAATCTGGCGAGCAACGGCGATCGCCCCCATATGCGGCAATGCATTCAGCCAGGGATGCTCGGCCCAGTCGGGCTGACGGGCCATGCGCTCCCAGCGGGCCTGAAAGCTTCGGCTAGAGCCGATCACCACGCCGCAGTGGGGCAGAGGCAGGGTCAGCTCGGCATCGGCGATCGCCTCCGCCACCGATAACCGCAGCAGAGCCCCTAAATCGGCGGGCGCCTCGCCCACCATCGCCAGGGGCCGAGGCGGCAGCTCCGAGAACGGCTGCCCTGCATGAATGCCCGATTTTCCTGCCAGCAGGTGCTCCCAGGTCGTCGCTGCCGTAGTACCCAGGGCTGTGACCAGCCCCATACCGCTAACAACGACCCGCTGCCCCTTGGGGTTCTGCCTACTCAGTCTTCAGGTTCTCCAATCCCTCGATTACCCGGGCCGACTCAATGCGATCGCCCTGCTGAATGGCATCCACCGTCTCCATGCCGCTGGTAACGTAGCCAAACACTGCATAGCTACCGTCTAAAAAGGGTAGCTCCGCCAGGGTGATGTAGAACTGGGCCGAGGCCGAGTCTACCGCCTGCGATCGCGCCATCGCCACCGCGCCGCGGGTGTGGGGCAGTTCTGGAGCCTCGCTAATGCGGGCTTCCTCGAAGGTTTGGCTGTAAATGGGTTCCGCCGCCCCGGCTGGCTTAATTTCTAGAGGAACATAGCGCGGCGTCTGGCTGTCGGGGTCAACAAAGCTTCCCGTTCCCAACTGCTGAGCGGGTACGCTGGGGTCTTTGCTCTGGGGGTCGCCGCCCTGGGCCACAAAGGGCTGGGGGTCTCGCACCACCCGGTGAAACACCAGACCGTCATAGACGCCCCGATTCACTAGGTCCACAAAGTTGCCGGCTGTAATCGGAGCGTTGGCGCCATCGAGCTCCATCACAATGGGGCTACCATTCACCACCATCTCCACCGTGGCCGTCCCCTCTAACACGGGTAAACCAGTCGGAGCTGCCGCTACTTCTTCGGCTACCCCTGGGCTGGCGGGAGCATTACCCGCTGTGGTGTCCAGATTGCCTGAGTTGGCGCAAGCTCCCAGCCACAGGGTAAGTACAGCGGCCAGGGCCAGGGTAAAAGGGCGCATAGAAAGAGCCATCAATACGTTGATTCCTAAAGTTCAATCGACCCCCAATGTTATCGCAAGGGTTTGCCTGCTGGGGCGCGATCGCCAAACCCAAAATTCTTCAGAGGTAGCTCCTCGAGAGCTAGTCTCTACAGACCCTCTAGGGGAACCTGCAAAAACCGGGCCAGTTCGGCCCCCTGGTTTTCCAGGTCAGCCAGCGGAATCGGCTGCCCCACCCGCGTCAGGGGAATATCGGGTCGCCCTTTAATGCGCAGGTACAGGGTGCGCTTGGGGTTCAGCCCTTCCTTAATGGCCACCCGCACCGCTGTTACATCTTCTAAGGGGTGCTCAATCTCGATGTGGCGGTTTTCGCCCCAAAACCCTTTGCGCACAATCTGTAGGCGATTGCTAGTCTTGTCAAAGTTGTTGTAGCCGCCGCCCACGTCCAGCCCAATGACCACCCACAAAAAGCTTGCCAAACCAAGGGCTGCTACGCCGTAAAAGCCCATGGCAATGCCCTGGGGAATGAATACCAGCTGCGTTGGGTCGGCAAAGGGCAGCAGGTTCGTTTTGAGATAGCTAGAGGCTCCAGCCAGGGCAAACCCCAGCCCCCCAAAGGTGAGTACTACCGCCCAAAAGATATTGCTCAGGCGGCGGCCCCCCAGCACAGTGCGGTTTAGGGTTTGAGATTGAGTTGAAGACATGGAGGCGGTCATAGAACTTGGCAGACGGTAGAGATTTAGAAAAGGGGCAGGAAATATAGCGAGAAAGATTGATCAGGCGCTGGCCATGTGCGCCCCCCGCTGGCATCGGGCTGAGTCAAGGGGGGTATGGCCGACCACTACTCTATATAAACACTGAATTAGACCAGTCTAACCCCCATCGCGTCTAGACAGCGTCGGCAGCCGCTGGTTCGCTGGGGCGGCGGCAGCAAACCGCTGTGCTCCCTAGCCTGAGAATTTACGTGTCAGATTGTAAAAAATAAGAACACTCTCTATCATAAATAGAAACCTAGTCTTTAGAGGCTTGCCTCTGAGGTGGCTGGTATGACTCAAGCAGGAGTATCGTTATTAGAGCAGGAATAGTTTTCTCGCTGACTCTAATATCTGGAATACTTAGTAGATATAAACCCCTGCTCTGAGGCAATGCTCTACCAGACCCGTTCCAATCTAGAACTAGTCTGGATCCAACAGAGCCGCGACCTTATGGATTGGATGTCATATAAATGAGGATTTGACATGACCATAGCAATGGGACGCGCGCAAGCCCAGCGAGGATGGTTCGACGTCCTTGACGACTGGCTAAAGCGCGATCGCTTTGTGTTTATCGGCTGGTCCGGCATCTTGCTGTTTCCCTGCGCCTTTTTGGCCGTAGGGGGC
>DASQNN010000433.1:0-6100 GCA_035644955.1 Nodosilinea sp.
CAGCGGCCAGATCTCTTTGCGGCGGCGCTGCCGGCGGTGGGGGTGATGGATATGCTGCGGTTTAACCAGTTCACCATCGGCTGGGCCTGGGAGTCGGACTACGGCTCGCCCCAGAACGAGGATGAGTTTAAGGTGCCCTACGGCTATTCGCCGCTGCACAATCTGAAGCCGGGGACGGCTTACCCAGCGACGCTGATTACCACAGCTGACCACGACGATCGGGTGGTGCCGGCCCACAGCTTTAAGTTTGCGGCGGCGCTGCAAGCGGCTCACGGGGGCGAGGCTCCGGTGCTGATTCGCATTGAGACAAAGGCAGGGCACGGGGCGGGTAAACCGACAGCAAAGGTGATCGAAGAGGTGTCGGATAAGTGGGCGTTTTTGGCGGCGAATTTGGGGATGTAGGGGAGTGGATGGGTGGGTTGGTCAGGATCTAGCGGGGTGGGCGGCTAGGAGCCGTTGAGCGGCTTGAATTCGGGAGGTTTCGCCGATTAGAATGCAGGCCGACAGCAGGTTGAGGTCAATTTCGGCTAGGGCTGGAATGCCGCTGCGATTGACTGCTTCGTAGTGTCCCCTGGCACTGGGGCTGGTCTGGATGTGGTAAACCACCAGGCAGCCATCTTCCCACATCCAGACTTCATCGACGCCCAGGGCCTGGTAGCGCTCTAGTTTGGCGGCATCGCCGCTGGTGAAGTTGACCTCTACCGAGAGTCGGTAGCCGTCAATCTGGTACGACTCGTCGGCTTCGGCGGCGGCGATGCCTTCTTTTTCCTGGGTCATGGAGCCGGTGGGCTTAAACTCAATGCCGCGACTGAACAAAAATGCCTCGATCAAAAAGCCGATCACGCTTTTGAAGAGTTCGTGGGCTTCGCCGGGCCTAAGGATCTCGATGGTGCCGTTGTAGTAGAAGAGTCTGAGCCCACGGGTGTTCTCAAAGCCTTTTTGCAGGTGCTTAAACTGCTCCCAGGTGCGCCCCGGCTGAATGGTGCGAATGTCGCCGTGGCCGGTTTCAACGCGAATGGGGGAAGGGCTGCTGGCAAGGGTCATGGGTGTGGCAACGTGCTATTGATTATGATAGCGAGACGGATTACAGATACAGTTACACTTGAAATACAGAAGCCCCTGCATCTTGTCCTTTAGATGCCTTTGCCTATGGCTACGGTACGAGTAACTTCAGAGGTTAGCCTCAACCTCGATCAGCTATTGAGCGGGGTCGCTCAGCTCGATACTGATGAACTGAAGACTTTTGTTGAGCGGGTTAGTCTGATGCTGGCCCAGCGCAGGGCGGCGAGTTTGCCAGAGCTAGAGGCCAATCTACTGCAAGCCATTAACCAAGGGCTGCCTGAAGGCACCCAACATCGTTACAACGAGCTGCAAGCCAAGCTTCAAGCTGAGGCGATCGCCCCAGATGAGCACCAAGAACTGCTGCGGCTGATTGATGTTGTTGAACAGGCTGATGCAGCTCGGCTAGAAGCTTTGGTGGAACTTGCCCAGTTGCGGGGGATAACCTTGCCTGACTTGATGACTCAGTTGGGTCTGCAACCGCCGACTGTTTATGCCTAGGCGATACATTACCGTTGACGAACAGCGCCAGGTGATCGAACGAGCTAACCGTCGATGCGAGTACTGCAAAAGCGCGATGGATTATGCGGCTCAGTCGTTCGTGATGGAGCATATTATTCCGGTAGCGGCGGGCGGAGAAACAGCTCTAGACAACTTGGCATTGGCCTGTGGGGGCTGCAATGGGCACAAGCACATTAAGCTAACGGGGCTTGACCCGGTGAGCCAAACTCAAGTACAGCTGTTTCATCCCCGTCACCAGACCTGGGGTGAGCATTTTGCTTGGGGGGCCGATTTTTTGCAGGTTGTGGGGCTGACCCCAGCGGGAAGGGCTACGACTAATGCGCTGAGCCTAAATCGTCCGGGCATTGTCAATATGCGAAGGTTGCTGTTGATAGCTGGGTTACACCCTCCTTAACATGAATTCGTTCAGGCATAAATTGGCTGTGGAACTGAGGATAATGCATCCTGCAATTAGGGTTGGTTGGCGATCGCGACAACTTCCTGGCTGAGGCGATCGCCCATCTCGTCTTCGGCGATATCTAGGTTGTAGTCCATCTGCAAGCCCAGCCAAAACCGGGGCGACATATCAAAATAGCGGGCTAGGCGCAGGGCTGTGTCGGCGGTAATGCGCTGCTTGCCGTGAACGATTACTTTGATGCGCCGGGCTGGCACTCTTAGGGCCAGGGCCATTTGGTTTTGGCTCAGGTTCATGGGCTTGAGAAATTCTTCTAACAAAATCTCGCCCGGATGCATTGGCTTTAGATTGTCTTTGTCCATGATGTCACCTGTAGGTTGGGTGGCGCGGTAGCAGAACCCAACGCTCCCGTTCTAAATAATTTTTAGGTGAAGTACTCGGCTTGTTTTGGGAACACTTAATCTGACCGCTGTAAATTTTGATCTGTCAGAGTTCCGAGTGTTTGGATTACAGCCACAAGTGCAAGCCCCACACATACGTTATGACTACAATTAGTCTCAGCATGGTTGACAACTATATAGGTTTTACGTCTTGCGACGACTGCAAGACCAGGTTTAGGGTGAAAAGCGAATATCAGAATCAGATTGGCAAGCCTGTTAGATGTCCAAAGTGCAGAAACGTATTTGTGATGGAGCTGGTAGAGCCAACCCCACTTGAAGCCGCTTCTATTCAAGCCGCTAATCCAGAGGAAGAGTCAGAGAATAAAAGCAACCAAATAAGAGCTAAGCGACGTACAAAAGCAGAAATTAGACAAGAAACGATAGACTCTATTCGTGATGGCTTTCGCCGCCTCCACCCTCGGCTAGTCGAAATCTCTAATTCACCAAAAGCCTCTGAAGAAGAAGTGAGGAGATGGTGCATTGAAGCCCTAGAAAATGTGCTGGGATACAGCAAAAATGAACTTGATACAGAAGTTAGAACACTCGGGGGGAAAGTTGATATTGCTCTTAAGCGAGGCGATCATATTTTCCTGGTGATTGAGTGCAAAAATATTCGGGCAAAACTAAATAACAACGTGAGAGATCAAGCTGCTGGCTACGCTACAAGCCTCTCAGCAGAATGGGCCGTTGTTACAAATGGCCAAATTTGGCGACTTTATCGTGTCATTCCTCAGGCTGGAAGAGATCCCCGTTTTATTGAGATATTTGACGTTTCTTTACTTGATGAAGATGGAGTTAGCGAAGTTGACGCAGAAAATTTGTATCTGCTGACTTCTAAGGCTGTCTTTGGTGGCGATCTTGAGAATATGAGCCATTTAGTAGCTTGCACCAGCAAAAAGCGTATACTGCAAGCACTTGCTTCTGAGCGAGTCGTTAAAGCATTGAGATTAGAACTTGCTACAACATACAAAGATGAGCAAGATAAAAATGTATCTTTAGATGATGGGGTTGTGGAAAGTGCTCTTCAAAATGCGCTGGGTTTAGGCGATTTATAATATTCGTATTCACAACATAGAACTTAAAGTCCTATTTCCTAGTTGCGATCGCCAACTCATCCAGCGTACAGCCAAGAATTTCTAGCAGCTTTTGAACCTGAGAAACCGTCATTTTGGGCTGATTATCGCTGGTTTCCCATACGTAGATAGTTTTTTCTGTAATTCCCAGGGCGCTTGCCACCTCGCGGCGGGTCAAACCGGCACGGGTACGCAAATCCATCAGCGTGACTTGCTGACTTTGGTCAGGCATACTATACTGCTCAGTAATTACCGTTCGGTATAGAAAGAACGGTATATTTACCTGGTCGCACTGAAGCTTTCTTCATGGCGACTCGATTCCATAGTTTCCCATCTCGCGGAGGGTTTCGCACTCTTCGTGGGGCTTCTTGCGGCAAAAGATCCCAGAGTTTTTGAAAAACCCTGGGATCTGGATCCCTTTTCCCATCCCTTACTACCGATCGCCATGTTAGACTTCATTCCCAACAGCGAAATCTACAGCTTGCCACCCTCCGGCAACTCCCCAAACCCAGAGTCCACCGACCCGCGCGAACCCGTGCGCGTCATGCTGATCGGCACCGCCAGCGCCATGGAGCTAGTCATCGCCCATCTCCACCGCATCGGCTTCGCCGAACCCCGCGCCTGGAGCAAACCCCAGCTCGACCCCACCACTGGCCAGCCCATGCGCATTCTCACCAAATGGATTCGCCGTTGAGCAGGGCAAAGGTTGTTTGCCCCTACAGTGTTCTGGGTATAGCCAGCGTTTCCGGATTTTACAGACCAGTTAAACAGGTGGATCGCTAGGTATAGTCAGGGTATTCCTAGCGCATTACCGTAGGGCCATGAATACAGACATTCCCCCACCCCCCGACAGCCGCAGTGAGCTAGTGCAGTTTATTCTGCTGGCGCGCGATCGCGGCACCTCTGACGAGTTCATCAGCAGGCTGCTGCGCGACTACGGCTGGCCCTCCCGCGAAGTCGAGCGGGCCTTTTTTGAAGTGTACGAAGGCCTGCTAGGCCGCCCCATCCCCACACCGCGCGGCGGATCGGGCGAGCTGGCGCGCGATGCCTTCTTCTATTTGTTGGCCTTTGTCACCCTGGGCATTTGGCTTCAGGCCCTGGGGGAGATGGCCTTTATCTTCATCAACCACCTAATCCCAGACAGTTTAAACAACTACTACGGCGATCCCTCCTGGCAGGTGGCTTTTGCCCTGGCGCGGCTGCTGGTGGCCTACCCGGTGTACCTGGGGCTGATGCGGCAGATCAACCGCGACCTGGCGGCCCATCGCGAAAAGCACTTTTCGGAGGTGCGCAAGGTGCTTACCTACCTGACCCTGCTAATCGCCACCATCATTGCCATTGGCGCGGTAATCGCCTTTTTGACCTCGTTTTTGCGGGGCGAATTAACGCCGCGCTTTTTGCTCAAGGTGCTGGTGGTGCTGGTGCTCGACGGCGGGGTGCTGTGGTACTACTTCGACTGGATTCGGCGCAAGCCTGCCCCTAAGGTTCTCCGGTTAAACCAAGAGAGTTTGGCCCATGAATAGCGAAAAAGTGAGTCACAAGTCGTTTGATCGGGCCTTTGCCGGGGTGGCAACGGCGGCGGTAATTGCGGCGATCGCCGCAGGGTTTTGGGTGCTGGGCACGCCGGGGCGGCAGCGAGAGATTGCCGCCGATCGCCAGCGATTGCAGGATGTGGCGGCGATCGCCCAGCGACTCCACGAGCGCTACCTGACCGAGAACGACAATTTTGAGCTGCCCGCCACTCTGGATGCGATCGAACTGCGCAACGACCCGCTGACCAACCAGCCCTACGAGTACGAGCGGGTGGGCGATCGCGACTTTGAGCTGTGTGCCACCTTCGACACCGACAGCAGCACCCATCGGCTCAGCAACCAGGAGTCAAACCCCGACGCGGCGCGGTGGCAACATCCCGAAGGGCGGCACTGCTTTGAGTTTGACGTGACCGAGTATCCCACGTTGGTATATTAAAAGCCGTTAGTTTCTGGCTTTAGACATAGTCGGCAAGCGCTTGGCATGGCTAAGAATTGTTGCTATAGCCTTAACGGCAGTCAGCAAAATCAGTCTAATGTAATGAAGCAAACCGGAGCAGGAAGGCAATAGGTCTACTATTGCCTTTGTCGAGAAAACCGCCACCGAGACATACTTCACCGTCAACCTTTACTTTTTCTTAAACGATCACAGGTTTAGATGATCACAGGACTATCTCTGTGGTCTTCAGGTCAGCTAGCGGTTTAGACCGCTGGCTTAGTTTGCGTTAGCTCTAGTGTCGCTCTAATAGTTTGAGGGAAAATAATGAAGGCGTTGTTGCTATATCCCCTTTTTCCTAAAACCTTTTGGTCCTTTGATCGGTTTATGGAAATGGCCAGTCTCAAGGCCTTTATTCCTCCCTTGGGCATTATTACCGTCGCGTCAATGCTGCCTAACGACTGGGAAATTCGCTTTTACGATCGCAACGTTGGCTACGAGACCGAGGCCGATTGGGAGTGGTGCGATCTGGTCATTCTATCGGCCATGGCGGTGCAAAAGGCAGACTTTCACGACCTGATTCGCAAAGCGGTTCAGCTTGGCAAAAAAGTAGCTGTGGGCGGCCCCTATCCAACGGCCCTGCCCGA
>DASQNN010000434.1:0-4448 GCA_035644955.1 Nodosilinea sp.
TCGCTGGATGGCCCGACTGGACTACAAAAAGGGCCGACCCGGAGTCAGGCGTCGGTGGGAAGTTGAGGATTTGATTTTTATCGGCGGCTATGCCCAGGCGTTGGAGTGGTTTTATTCCCACGAAGAGGCCAAAACCTATGCTGCCAGCCAACTTGAAAAATTCAGGAGCAAAAACTATGCCAGTGTCTGACGAGCAACTTAAAGCCGCCAAAGCCCCCAAGCCCCAAGGCTTCACCCCCCAGCACCCCTCCAACGGTGCCCCCGCACAGGCCGACACCCGCCCAACCGACCCCGCCGCCGAGCAGCCCAGCGCAGGCCCCAGCGAATGCAAAGCCATGGCCAACAGCACCGCCGTTGCTCACGCCCTCAAAAACCGGCTAACCCAGGACGTGCAAAAGCTTCAGGCGCTTCAAGGTGCCTATGCAAATGCGGTCTTCACCGCTGCTGACCAAGCCTCTGACCTAGTAGTGGCTGGTATTTCTGGCGATTTGTTCTGGGGCACTGTCGGGCAAATGACCGAGGAGAAGCTAGCCGCACTCCCAAAGCACGAGGAGGTCAGCTTCGACGTGGCCCAGGACCTCGAACAGTTAAAGCTGCCTGCCTGGAAGCCCAGCGGGGCAACCTCCAACCGCTACTTAACCTCTGTTCCTGGCAGCTTTGGTGAGTACACCAACCCTTACGCAGACCCCCAGCTACCGCCCGCCGCCTAAGCCCACGCGATCGCACCAGTCCACCCCTACCGAGTAAACCCATGTTTGGATTCCGTTCTGAAGAAGAAATCAACCGGCATTACGACAAAAAGATCGAAGGCTTGCAGGCCGAGATAAGTGCCACGGAGCAGCGGATCGAAAACCTAAATGCTAGCCACGAAAGATTCAACGCCAGGATGGATCGCCTAGCCGAACAGAGCCGAGGACGCGCTAGAGCCGCCAGAGAGAAGGTCGAAAAAGCAGAGGCGGCATTCTTTGCTAAGTACGGACGAAAGCCCTAGCCTCCACGCGATCGCCCACCCTACCGGAGACCACCATGTACCAACGCTATTGGGTCGTCACAGAGAGCCTAGTTCCCCGCATCTTTGGCGGTCGCTGGCTTAATGATGCGATTGCCGAATTCAACTACCTCAAGGAACGCCACTACCACCCTCGTCTGCTGGGCGAGACGGAGGCCGACACCTTGAGCGAGATAAAGCCTCTGCCCGCCATCGACCCCACACTGCCCCAATCCACCCCCCGCAGCGATCGCACCCAATAGCCTAAGCCCACCGCCACCCATCCACCCTCACCAACCGCCACCGCCATGAGCCACCAACTCTGGGCCACCGCTGCCCCACCCGACCACGTCACTGCCGCTATGGCCTGCACCGCTCACGCCATAACCGAAGCCGGGCTCATCCCCGACGCTGAGGAGGACTGGGATCTGGTGCAGGCGATCGCCTGCCTCAACCAGGCCCAAGAGCACCTGAACAGCTGGCAGAACCGGGGCAACTGAGGGGCTAATAACCCCGGTTAGCCAGGGGGCTATAGCCCCCCTATAACCCCCTTAATTTTCCTGCCTCGCCACAACCCCCTTAACCCCCGGCTATAGCCGGTTATAGCCAGGTTATAACCCCCTACTTAACCCCCCTTATAACCCCATGAATCACCTCGCCCTCGCGGCCCTCGCCGCAACCCTCGCCCTCGCCGCCCCAGCGATCGCCCAAGAACGCATGGGCAGCTACACCTACACCGACTCCAACGGCAAAACCTGGACAGTGAAAGAGGGCCAAAACAAATCGCCCGCTGGACATCCTGACATCGCCTTCCGGGTCAACTGCGATCGTGTTGTCCCCATTGGTCAGCCAGACGGCAACACCGCCTGGACGCTGACCATGCCCGACGGCAACGTAAAAATCTTGGCCACCTACCCGCCCCTCGACGGCTTTGAAGCCCGCCGCTACCTCGCCAACGATGGCCTATGCGTCTGGGGCGGCGACGAGGTGCCCGTGGTCTACACCTCCATGCTCCCGCAGCAGCAGCAGGTGCAACCCGAGATTGCCGCCGCTGGCGTCGGCGACATTCAGTCCCAGCGCTCTAACCTCGTCTTGGTCGGCCTGGGCGGGTTGTTGTTGGTGGGCGCGGCGGGTATCGGCTTCACCCTGTTTCGCAAAAGCACCAAGGCCCCCACCAACCAGAGCGGCACCAGCCCCCTGAGCCAGTTCGAGAAAGTGCTATTCGAGAGCATGGAGGACGACGCCAAATGAAATTTGTCGCCCAAAACATAGGCCAGATCAGCGCCGCCGCCCTGCTCACCCTCGCCGGTATTGGCTGCATCGCCGCAGGCCTCGACACCGAGACCCGCACCCGCCAGCAAGTGCAGAAGATCATCGAGCGCAACCGGCTCGACGCATGGCAAGAGGCGGAGCTGGTGACCACCAGCCAGGGCAAAGCTGCTCAGCGCTACCTAAAGGGCTGCATCGTCTCCAGAGAGCAGCTCCAGGCAGGGCAAAAAATTTCGGGGTTGCCCGACCGCCAAGCCGTCTGCGATCGCTGGGGCATCACCGGAGTTGTCATCGGCGGCGTGGTCCAAGACATCGCCATCACCAACGACCAATCGATCATCTTCCAAACCACAGGTGGACTATGACCAGCAACACCCAAAACCCCAACTACCAAAAGGCTCGGCAGTACGCGACCCAAGCCGCCAGCGCTGCCACCAATGCCGCCCGAACTCTGGCCAACGACCCCCACAAAATCGACAACATCGCACTGAGGGGACTGATCTACCTGCTGCTGATTCCCATTGGCATCGTCTTTAGTCGGAACATCCGCCCTTACGCTGCCTTCATGGCAGCGCTGGCGGGTGCTGACGGTACCCCCCCTATCGCAGAGATCGCCGGACTTATCTGCTTTGCAGTGGTGCAATACTTTGAGGTCTTCCCTCAGTTCTTGGCATCCAACGCCACCAACGAAAAGCGGGCCGCCCGCATGTGGCTGAGCATCCCCGCCTACATCGTGGATATCGTCGCCTGCTGGAACTTCTGGCCACCCATCAAAGCGGGTAGCCCCGAAGGCATCATGCTGGTGCGGTTCATCGATCGCGGCAACCTGGTGATGACCCTGGTTACCGTGTTCGGCTTGGCCATCTGGTTTTGGATTCGCAAACGCGCACGGAGGGCCGCTTAAATGACCCGCGAAGATGCTCAAGCAATTTACCTCCAGGCAAAAGGCTCCCTCCAACAGGAAGCCCTTGACGCCTGCTGGGAGCGGTTCGATCTGCTCCCCAAGATGGTCGGTGGCACCCTAGCAATCGGCGGTGCCCTGGTGCTCAGCGCTTGGCTGCCCGGTGTCGGCCCCTGGCTGGCCTGGTCGATGGCGGGGGCGATCGCCGCTGGCGGCACCTACGTCGCTGGCAAAGAGGGGGCCAGCATTGAGCGTGGCGACAATGAGGCCATCAGCCGCTACATCGACGACGATCGGATGGAGAAGCTGCTAAAGCCCTTCATTGAGCAAATCCAGGCGGGCATGGCAAAAAAGCCGCTGGGGGCAGTGGAGACGCAAGCGGCACCGACCGAAGCGACGGAGCCGGAATCTGGGAAGAACGCCCAGACGGAACCTGGGAGCGAATCGGTTGAGCCTGCTGCCACTGCCCCCGATCGCCCCGTCGATCGCCTGCTCTGGCGCGACGGCGAACACCTGGTGCTGATTGGCCTCAGCGGCAGCAGCAAAACTACCACCCTGGTTGATTGTGTGCCCTCCACCGCCCCCGTCATCTACATCACCCTCAAGAGCGAAGATAAAGCCCCTGAGGGCTGGCGGGCCTACCGGCTGCGGAAGTTTGCCGACCAGTCATTCCTAAAGCAGCTAGATGACCTGTGCTCTATGCTCACCGGGCTGGTGCAGGCCAAGGCACCCCACCGCCTGATCATCGATGAGGCTCTGACCATCCTCGACCAGGCGCAAGACGCCAAACAGACACTCGCCAGCAAAGAGGATAAAGCCGACTTCGGAGCCGTCGCCGCCCGGTTCGAGGGGCTGCTCAAGATGTACATCCGCACAGGCCGCAGCGATGGGCACTGGCTGGGCCTCGTCACCCAGTCACCCAACGGCACCGACCTGTTTGGCTCTGCTAAAACGATGCAGGGCCTCAAGCTGGTGATGTGCGCCGGAGAGGCCAGCAGCAACCGCTTTGATTTTGTTGTGCCCTGGGCAAAGCAGCTCTACGGCCAATTCGTCACTGAGGCCGACGAGCAGCGGCTGCGGGGCATCCAGTCAGGTTTCTGGCATTTCTGGGTGGAGCACAGCCAGATCCAGTACCGGGCAACTCCGCTCAGCAACCGAAAGATGGCCGACATCCCCATGCTGACCGGCTACGAGTCGCTGCTGAAAACCCCCGCCCCCGACAATCCCGATGCCGTGGACTGGGCCACCGTGGCAAAGCAGCTGCTAGAGCAGCCCGCCGACTACGGCTTG
>DASQNN010000435.1:0-1978 GCA_035644955.1 Nodosilinea sp.
GACTGCACCCTCTACGTCACCTTAGAGCCCTGCCCGATGTGTGCCGGGGCGATTATTTTAAGTCGGTTGGGGCTGCTGGTGTACGGTACCCCTGACCCCAAATCGGGGGCTGTGCGATCGGTGCTAAACCTGCCCGACGCACCCGCTTCAAACCACCGGCTGCCGGTGGTTACGGGCATTTTGGCTGAACCGTGTCGCCAGCAGCTGCAGCAGTGGTTTCAGCGGCGACGCCAGGAAAACCGCCGCAAACCCCTTTCACCATGACAGCGGTTGAACTGTCCTGCCTGAGCTGTGGGCTGGAGGGCAGGGGCTATAGGGTGATGGTATAGACCAGGACTAAACCTCTTTTGTTTCCGCCTGTAGGCTATGTTTGATAGCCAAGGCTGGGCATATTGAGAAGGCCTGGCATCGGCACTGTAGGATTAGCTGATCATGGCTTTTGCATTACGCGTTCCTATGAAATCCTCTGAGTTCTCTGAATCGTCTGCTGCAGTTTCAAAGGGGGATGTGATCGTCCCCAATGGCACCCCCGATGGCACCCCCGATGACGTCCCTGAACGCGTCCCCGATGGCCGGTTGACCATTGCCCCAACCCGGTCCCGCTGCTCTCCAGTGCTCACTCCGCTGGCCTATTTTTTGGGGCAACATCTGGTGGTGCCGGCCTACTTTGGCCCGATTACCATCACTGGCCAGCAGCACCTGCCCGCCACGGGGCCAGTCATTTTGGCCCCCACCCACCGAGCCCGATGGGATTCTATTTTGCTGCCCTTTGCCGCTGGTCGCTTGGTCACCGGGCGCGATCTGCGCTTTATGGTTACCGCCGACGAGGTCCGGGGTTTGCAGGGCTGGTTTATTCGCCGTCTGGGGGGCTTTGCGGTCAACGTGCGGCGACCCACAGTGGCCAGCCTTCGCTACGGCATTGAACTGCTGCTTGAGGGCGAAATGCTGGTAATTTACCCCGAGGGGGGCATTCGCCGCGAAGACCGCATCCACGGACTGAAGCCAGGGCTGGCCCGGCTGGCGGTGCAGGCTGAGGCAGCTAGATCGGGCCTGGGCCTACAGGTGCTGCCTGTCGATATTTCCTACGGCGAGACCTACCCAGGCTGGCGCTGCTCGGCCCAGGTTCACATTGGTGAACCCTTGCCGGTGCAGGTCTACCTCAACGGTGAAGAGTCGCCTGAGGCACTGAAGGCTGGGGCCAAGCAGCTCACGCGTGATCTTCAGGCTCGGCTAGAGGCTATGGTGGCCCATCGGCAGGCCGCTGTCTGACCTTACAGAGCGGACAGCGGGGCCAGCCAACGCGAATTGAACTGCCAGCTACAGGACAATCCGCCGGCGGCGTGGTTTATTAAAGGCATTGGCCCCGTAAACCAGGATGTCCTATGTTTGATAGCCTTTTTACCACCAATCCGCCGTCTAATTTGCCCCATGACCTGCTGCGGCCCCTCAAGGGAGTGATTGTGGGCGCGGGGCAGGTGGGTTTGGCCTGCGCCTACGCCATGATGATTCAGAACGTGCTCGATGAGATGGTGCTGGTCGATATTAACCAGGAAAAGCTGATCGGCGAGGTGATGGATCTGGAGCAGGGCATGTCTTTCATAGAGCCCACGGTGATTAAGGCGGGCACTATGGCCGATGCTGCCGGGGCCGATGTGGTGGTGATCACCGCTGGAGCCGCCCAAAAAGACGGGGAAACCCGGCTCGACCTGGTGCAAAAGAATGTAGAAATTCTCAAACATCTAGTTCCTGACATTGTGGCTCACTGCCCCCAGGCGATTTTGCTGCTCGTCTCTAACCCCGTAGATGTGCTCACCTACGCCGCCTGGAAGCTGTCGGGGCTGCCCAAGGCCAGGGTGTTTGGGTCAGGCACAGTCTTGGATACCGGGCGGTTTCGGTATTTGCTGTCTCGCCGGTTGGGGATCGATCCGCGCAGTTTGCACGCCTACATTATTGGCGAACACGGCGACAGCGAGGTGCC
>DASQNN010000436.1:0-6290 GCA_035644955.1 Nodosilinea sp.
AGCGGCGGCTTCTTGTTTTTATCCCAGGTGTTGATTTATAAAGCCATTGCCGACGTTGGCCCTGGGGTAGCGGTTACGCTGCTGTTTATGTACCCGCTGATTACAGTGCCCCTGGCCTGGTTTTTGTTTGGCGATCGCCCCACGCCTCTGCGGCTGGTAGTGATGTTTGCCATCAGTATGGGCATTGTCTTTACCGCCCTGCCTCGCATCTACAGCGACCTGACCGGCAGCGGTGTATCGCTGTGGGGAGTAGGCGCCGCGCTGCTGGCCAGCGTTGCCTTTGCGCTATTTTTGGTGGCCATGCAGCTGAGCTTTAAGCGGCTGCATCCGGTATCGGTGAGCCTGCTGCAGTTTTCAACCATTTTTATTCTCACCAGCCTGATTTTGATCGGAGGGTCGTTTTTTGGCCTGGATCCTGGGGAGCCAACCCAGCCGCTGAGTCTGTACATTGGGGCCGGGCTGCTGGGGCTGCTGACCCTGCTGGGATACCTGTTTAACAACTACGGCGTCAAGCTGCTGGGGGCCTCTCAAGCCTCAATCGTGGCCGCCAGCGGGCCGGTCGTGACCGCAATCATGGCCTACTTTATTACTCCCGGCGAGAAGTCGGCCCTGCTGTTTATTCAGTGGATGGGGGTGATTTTGGTCACCCTGGGGGTGATCTCCCTCAGCCTAGAGCGTTTGGCCAGTCAGCGGCGCCAGGCCAGACGCCGCAGCGCGGTACCAGCTAACACTGGCCAGTGGCCCTAGCTTTCGATCGCGCTAACAGCGCCAAGACTGCCTGACATTGTGGTCTGCCTGGACATTGTGGTCTATCCCAACCCCGGTTGGAATGCCTCCAGGTAGCATGGACGGTTTGTATTTAAGGTCTTAAAAAACAAAACGGAGAGAGAGGGATTCGAACCCTCGTTAGAGTCACCCCTAAACAGCATTTCCAGTGCTGCGCCTTCAACCGCTCGGCCATCTCTCCAGGGAGCGGTTCATCACCGCTGAGAGGCTATCGTAGCAAACAATGGGACTGGATAACAGAGGCGAAACTGGATTCTAGAGTCAATTGAGCCAATTTGCCGCCGGGGAATTTTTCGTGAGAGCATGGCAAGGGTAGATTAAAGCAGCGATCGCCCGCTCAAAAGACGGCGATCGCCGGCCCGCCATTTTCTATTCAATTAACTGTTCGACTGTTCCCCCACGTCACCCCCTGACTCCATGGTTCGCACCCACACCGTTACAATTCACCACCGCCAGACCGGGCGCATCTATACCGTCGAGGTGCCCGAAGACCGCTATATTCTTCAGACGGCGGAAAGTCAGGGGGTAGAGTTGCCCTTTGCCTGCCGCAACGGGGCCTGCACCACCTGCGCGGTGCGTCTGCTAGAGGGCGAAGTCGACCAGCCTGAAGCGATGGGGCTCTCGCCCGATCTGCGCCGCCAGGGCTACGCGCTGCTGTGCGTTTGCTATCCCCGCAGCGCCATTCAGGCCGAAACCCAGGACGAAGACGAAGTGTACGAACTTCAGTTTGGCCGCTACTTTGGCAAGGGCAAAGTGCGCATGGGCCTGCCCCTAGAGGAGGATTAATTTGCCCGCTGCCCCCGCCCCTAACGCTCTATCAGCTGTTCTAGTATGCCTATCCCCTCTGAATCCGAGTTACAGCGCTGGCTCGACAGCGCCACCGAAGCAGCGCTGGCGGCTGGCGCCGTGCTCCAGCACCACTGGGGCAACCTGACCACCATTGACGAAAAGGGGCGATCGGGCGACCTGGTTACCGAGGCCGACCGGAAAGCCGAGGCCGCAGTGATGGCGGTGCTGGAGCGCCACCTGCCCCCAGACCACGGCATTCTGGCTGAAGAGTCTGGGGTGATCAGAGACCGAGAGGCCGGTCTGCTGTGGGCGATCGACCCCCTCGATGGCACCACCAACTACACCCACCAGTATCCCTTTTGTGCGGTGTCCATTGGCCTGCTAGCGGAGGGAGAGCCCGTGCTGGGGGTTGTGTACGACCCCATCCATCGCGATTTGTTTCGGGCGGCAACCGGGCTGGGAGCCACCTGTAACCGCCGCCCCATTCGCGTCTCGACCACCGACACCCTGGCTCAGAGCCTGCTGGTTACCGGGTTTGCCTACGATCGCCGTGAAACCGCCGACAACAACTACGCTGAATTTTGCCACTTCACCCACCTCACCCAGGGCGTGCGGCGGGGGGGAGCCGCCGCCATTGACCTGGCCTACGTCGCCTGTGGGCGGCTGGATGGCTACTGGGAGCGCGGACTGGCTCCCTGGGATATGGCGGCGGGCATTGCCCTGGTGCGCGAAGCCGGCGGCAAGGTTACCGCCTACGACGGCACCTCCATGGACGTGATGAGCGGGCGGCTGCTGGCCACCAACGGCTCCCTGCACAGGATCATGAGCCAGACCCTGGGGCAGATTAAACCCCTGGTCCTGCCGCCCTTGGCCTAGGCGACCAGGCCGCCATCGTAAGGTTGGGCCTACCTCCGGTCAATAAAAAACCTCTGGGCTGGTTAAACTGAGGTTGGCTGGGTAGAGTGAAGAGTGTTTTACCCGTAATCCTATTATTCCCTGAGCCGTCCCTCGGGTAGGTGACCATGAAACCAGATCAAGGGCTGTTTCAAGCTGACTTTGACGACCACCACGCCGTGCTGGGGGTGCCCATTACCGCCGATGCCAAGGTCGCGCGCAAGCGCTACCTGACCATTGCCCGTAAGCTGCACCCCGACAGTCTGTCGGGGGCCTCTGCTGACGAGGCTCAGCGGGCTAGCGAGATTCTTTCTAAGCTAGTCAATCCCGCCTACGAAGCCCTGAGCCAGGAAAAATCGAGCACCGAGCACGGGCTGATGCTCAAGCTCAAGGGCCAGACTCTGCGCCGGGTAGGAACGGCCCCAGCGGTGACCTCCACAGCCGCCCAGGAGCTGCTCAAGGCCTCTCACCTCGACGCCGCCTACCGCCAAGCAGTCAATGCCCTAGCGGAGCAGCAGTTTGAACGGCTAGAGACGGTCTCTGACGTGATTGGTAGCCTGAGTGAGCTGAATCTGGTCTATCTGTACCGCAGCAGCAGCGATCGCAGCTCAGGTGGCGATCGCCCGCCCGCTCGCACCGCCGCTGTCGCACCCCAGTCCCGGCCAGCTGCCTCAGGTGCTGCCACCGCGCCACTCTCACCCCGTCAAAACCAAGCCGCGATCCTAGATAGCTACATTAACCGAGCCCAGGAGTACGAACTCAACAAAGACTACAGCCGAGCCATCCTAGAGCTGCGCGAAGCGGTCAAAGCCTACCCCAACGACGGTGTCTGCCACAGTTACCTGGCGCTGCTGTATCTCAAGGCGGGTCAGGGCACCATGGCCCGCATCCACGCCAAGCGCGCCCTCGAGATCAACCCCCAGGACGAACGGGCGATCACGGTGCAGGCCCGGGTGGAAAAAACCGGGTCTGGGTCAGCCTCTGGCACGGCGAAGGCCTCTAATCCAAAGGCCGCCAAGCCAAAGGCTTCTAACCCAAAGGCGTCTGACAAGGGAGGCGGTTTCTTTGGTCTGTTTGGAGGCAAGAAAAAGTGATTACCTACCAACCCCCCGCCGGGGCGCGCGACCTGCTGCCGCTGGATGTTGCCCAAAAGCACTGGATTGAAAATCGTCTGGAACAGGTGTTTCAGCGCTGGGGCTACCACCGCATCATTACCTCGACCGTGGAGCGGATGGATACCTTGATGGCCGGTGGCGCCATCGACCAGGCAGCGGTGATCGAACTGCAGCCCGTGGCCGGCAAGCGGCTGGGGCTCAGGCCTGAACTCACCGCGTCGATCGCCCGCACCGCCGTCACTCGTCTGGCCCGGGTAACCTACCCCCAGCGGTTGTACTACAACGCCAACGTCTTTCGCCAGGCGACTCAGGCCAGCCACGGCGGCCAGCAGGAGTTTTACCAGGCCGGTGTCGAACTATTAGGGGCCGGGGCGACCGTGGCCGACGCCGAGGTTGTGCTGCTGCTCATGGACTGTTTGCGCAGCCTCCGTCTAGACTCCTGGTGTCTGATTTTGGGTGATGCCCAGCTGACCCAGGCGCTGCTGGCTCCCTTTGCCCCGGAGCAGCGGCAGGCGGTGCGCCAGGCCCTAGCGACCCTCGATCGGGTGGCCCTAGAGACCCTAGACCTCCCTCCCGAGCTGCATCGACACGCCCTTGATCTACTCGATTTGCGGGGCCACCCCGAAGATGTCCTCCAGACCCTGGGGCGGCTGCCCCTCGATAGCGACACCCAAACGGCGGTAGAACGGCTGAAATCCCTGGTGGCCCTGGTACGCGAGGTAACCCAGGTAGAGGGGGGTAGCCAAGGGCCCGCCGGCGAGGGCCAGCCCTCTTCGCCCGCCCTCACCCTCGATCTCAGCCTTATTCAGCCCTTCGACTACTACACCGGACTGGTGTTTGAGGTGGTGACTGGCCCCGAACAGGGGTGCCAGGTCCTGGGTCAGGGGGGCCGCTACGACCACCTGCTGGAGGTGTTTCAGGGCCAGGGCCAGGGCCAGGGCTTTCCGGGGATTGGCTTTGTGCTCAATATCGAGGCTCTGCACCAGGCCCTGCTGCCCACGGGCCATCTGCCCCAGGACACGCCTCCCAGCGACTGGCTGGTGGTACCTACCGTGCCCCAGGCGGCGGCGGCGGCCTTTACCTACGCCAAAACCCTGCGGGCTTCGGCTAGCCTAGTGCGGGCCGAGGTGCACCTGGCCGCCGACGAAGCGCCCGCCGCCACCCGTGACCTGGCTCGCCAGCGCCGCATTAGCCGCATTGCCTGGATTGGCCCCGACGGGTTGCCAGATATCGAAGCTCTAAACTAACGTGGGGGATGGCTGCTGCCCTGGCTCAACTCCTGACGGGAAGGGGAGTGCAGGGTATGGCAACCGCTACCCATCGGCGCCGGGGAAGCCAATTCTCCGCCGCCTAGTCTGTGCGGTTTGTAACCGCTTGTTTTGTGCCTGCTTGTTTTGTGCCTGTAAGGAGAAATTGTGGCCCACACCATTGTGACCAACGTCTGTGAAGGCGTAGCCGACTGCGTTGACGCCTGCCCAGTGGCCTGCATCCACGAGGGGCCAGGCAAAAACACCAAGGGCACCGACTGGTACTGGATCGACTTTTCCACCTGCATTGACTGCGGCATTTGCCTCCAGGTGTGCCCGGTGGAGGGGGCTATTTTGCCCGAAGAGCAGCCTGACCTGCAAAACACTCCCGCCTAGTTTGGTCTAGCCTAGGGTTCAGCCCAGGGCTACCTGGCCCAGATCGCTGGGCCAAACTCTCTGGACAAAACTCCCTGGGCCAAACTCTAAGGTTGTCTGCCATGGCCAAAGTTAGCCTCCGTAGTCGTCTCTTTCTCTCTCACCTGGCGGTAATGGGGATTGGCATTTTAACCCTGGCCGTGATTGGTCGCCTCTATACGCCGCGGCTGTTTATCATCTCTTTGGAGCGCTACGAGAATGGCGTGCTCAGCGTGCAGCGCCGCACCCAGCTGGTAAAGGGGTTTGAGGCCGCCTGGAGCCGGGGCATGCTGTGGGCCATTTTGGTCGGCGGCGGTACGGCGGGGGGGTTGAGCTACTGGGTGTCCCGGCGGATTATTCGCCCGCTGGATCAGATGACTGAGGTAACGCGATCGTTTGCGGCGGGCCGGCTAGACGTCCGGGTGCCGCCGTCGGAAATTTTAGAAATTCAGCGGTTGGCCAGCAGTTTTAATCGCATGGCCGCCGATTTAGAGGGGGTCGAAGAACACCGCCGTGAGCTAATCGGCGACCTCACCCACGAACTGCGCACGCCGCTGACTATCATCCACGGCTACCTGGAGGGGCTAGCCGACGGTACTGTGATCCCCGAGCCTGAGCTTTACCAGCGGTTGGCGGGTGAAACCACGCGTCTTCAGCGCCTTGTCAACGACCTCCAGGAGCTTTCAAAGCTGGAGGCAGGCTACCTGCCCATCCAGGCTCAAACCGTAGCCCTGTGTCCCCTGCTGACGGCTGTAGTGCACTCCTTTGCCGATCAGTTTGTCAGCACCGATCGCGTCGCCATTACCCTCCAGTGCCCCCCGGAGTTACCGTCGGTCTACGCCGACCCCAGCCGCATTGAGCAGATTGTGATCAACCTGTTGGGCAATGCCCTGCGCTACACCGAAAAGGGATCGGTCACGATCAACGCCTGGGCTAAGCCAGGCCGGGTCTACGTCAGCGTGGCCGACACCGGCATCGGCATTGCCGAGGCAGACGTACCCTACGTATTTGAGCGATTTTGGCGGGCCGATCGCTCGCGCAACCG
>DASQNN010000437.1:0-4721 GCA_035644955.1 Nodosilinea sp.
AGAACCCAACTCCCTGGAGAGTATGACCGAGGCCATCGACCTACTCTGGCACGACGATGCCCTGCGCCAGAAACTTGGCGAAAATGCCCGCGCCTACGCCCAAAAGCATTTTTCTGACCCCTGTGCCGGTCGCCACCTAGAGCGCATCTTAAACAAAATTAGTGAGGCCAGAAAGACTCCAGTCAACCCAAAACTCCAGTGGGCTAGGTAGATTTAATCAGGTCTCTAAGGCTGAAAGCACCGACCTAGCACACCACTTAGCTCAGAGATTAACTGTTGGAAATTTGGGAGTAGCAATCAGCTACTCCCTAGTGGCTGTACAGAAATGTTCAACCATATTGTAACTAGCACTAAATTCAATTTTGCTCAATTTGTTTAGTGAGCCGCTCAAGGTAAAGGGCCACGGCACACTGTCCTTCAACTCAAAGATGCTTTATACCAAATCCTGAATGCATACCCCCGATTTGTAGGGGCGTAGCATGCTAACGCCCCTACGGGGTTCCTGATTATGAATCAGGGTTTACCAAATCGGATTTCGTATCAGTGAAAGAACCTGAAGCCGCCAATCCCCAGATAGCCTAGGCTTTACGTTTTTGACGGTTTTGGCTAACCCTGTTCGGCAGTCAGGTGACTTGGAGCGATCGCAGCCGGTTGATGGCCGCTGCCAGTTCTAACCGTCGAAAGCTGACCAGTTCACCCGTGGGCCATTCGGTCAAGCAATCTAGCCCGTACTGCTCAATGTCAGCCATGACGGCGGCGATTACCTCGGGCAGCACTGCCGTCGCCGTCATGCGGTAGCGCTGGGCATAGACGATCGCCTCGGCGATCGCCCGCACCTGCCCCGGCTCCACCAGCTGCTCTACCGCCGACAGATCGATGGCCTCGGCACCAATCTGAAGCTGATCGACATCCCGCGCCCGGAGTTTGACGCTGCGACGGCCTTGGCTGGGGTCAATGCTGTCGGGCCGAATGCTTCGAGGTGCGAGGGTGCCGAAAAACTGGCCACCCTCGCGATCGCGCTCCGTCTTAAACTCTGCCGCAATGGCCTGAGCCTGCGCGGTGACGTCTTGGGGGCAAAACTCGTCCAGGGCAATCACGGTATCGGCCACATCAAAGTAATCGCCGCTGCCCCCCATCACCAGCACCGTTGAGATGCCGTAGTCGGTGTAGAGCTGCCGCACCTTGTCGATGAAGGGGGTGATGGGCTCGCGGTCTTTGGCAATTAGGGCCTGCATGCGGCGATCGCGAATCATAAAGTTGGTCGCCGAGGTGTCTTCATCCACCAGCAGCGCCGTGGCCCCCGCCTCGATCGCCTCAATAATATTGGCCGCCTGGGAGGTGCTGCCGCTGGCATTCGGCGTCGAAAATTTCTGGGTCGATTTGCCCTGGGGCAAACTGCCAATAAAGGGCGAAATATCCACCCCGGCAATGCTGCGTCCATCCTCGGCCCGCACCTTTACCGCCGCCAAATCCGTCACCACCTGGTGCCGGCCGTCGCCCGGAACGTGGTTGTACACCCCCGTCTCGATCGCCCGCAGCAGGGTCGATTTGCCGTGGTAGCCGCCCCCCACAATCAGCGTAATGCCCTGGGGAATGCCCATGCCGGTGACCGCTCCGGCGTGGGGGCAGTGCAGGGTCACCCGCAGCGAGTCGGGAGACTGGAAGGGAATCGCCTGATCCGCCAGGGGGCGCTCATCGACGCCGCTGCGCCGGGGCAAGATGGCACCGTCGGCCACAAAGGCAACTAGGTTGTGGGCAGATAGCTGCGATCGCAGCGCCTCGGCATCCGTCGCCGTATCCACGTGGCGCTGAATGTCGCTGCCGTCCAGCGCTGCGTAGCGCAGCGTTTTGTCAACCAAATTGGGAACCGATTTGCCCAGCAGCTCCGCCGCCTGTCGCCCGGCAATGCGGCGACCAAAGGCCGGTAACCCCACCGTAAAGCGCAGCTCCACGGCGGCGGCCGTGACCCGAGCCGCACTGCGGTTCAAGATCGCCTGGCTGGGTCGCACAATGCTGATTTGCCCGCTCTTCCCCGAGCCCGCCGCCCCCCGACCCGCATGCCCCTGGGTCGCTCGATAAAATTCACGGGTCAGGTAGTCGGCCAGCGCGATCGCCCGACTAGGCTCAGTCCACAGCTCTGGGGGAAACCCCGCCACCGCCTGGGGCACCACCACCCGCACCCGACTGGGGGCCGCAAAGGGGTCGCCCTGCACATGGTCAATGTGGAGCACAAAATTCCCAAAGTCGTACTCACCCTTGAGGGATTTGTAGGCTCCATAACCCTGGCCATCCAGGCGATGGAGCTGGTCGTGGAGGTCGTTGTGGGTTGCCCCGTTATGCGTTGCCATAATACAGAGTGAATTGCCCGTGCCCCCAGTACTCTAGCGCACGCCTGAACTCACCAAAACGGGCCGCCCCAGGCCTGGTGGCAGCGCCCACTCTACTCCTCCCGCATCCCCTTATTTCCCTATCCCCTCACCGCTACTCCCCCACCCCCTCCGCTTCACCACCTCCACCGCCAGCTCCATGGCCGCCACCATGCTGCTGGCATCGGCGACACCCTGGCCCGCGATGTCAAAGGCGGTGCCGTGGTCGGGGGAGGTGCGCACAAAGGGCAGGCCCATGGTGGTATTCACGGCCCGGTCAAAGGCCATCAGCTTTACGGGCACCAGCCCCTGGTCGTGGTACAGGGCCAAGTAGGCGTCGTGGGCGATCGCCATAGCCTGTCTATCGGTGCCAAACCAGGCTTGCCCAGGGCGTACCCACAGGGTATCGGGGGGAATGGGGCCGTCGATCTGCACCTGGGGGTAGCGCTGGCGCTGCTGTTCAAGCCAGGGAATGAGCCAGTCTACTTCTTCGCGGCCCAGCTGCCCGCCTTCGCCGCTGTGGGGGTTGAGGCCGGCCACGGCAATGCGGGGCTGACTCAGGCCAAAGTCTTGACCGAGGCTGTGGAGCAGCAGGTCGAGCTTTTGGGTGAGCAGCGCGGGCGACAGGGCATCGGGCACCTGGCGCAGGGGAATGTGGGTGGTGGCCAGCAGCGCCCGCAGCCACCAGCCCGTGTGGGGCGACCTGGCCACAAAGGCCATACCAAACCGTTCCGCCTGGGCCCCTTCGGCCAGCAGCTCGGTCTGACCAGGATAGTGGTGCCCGGCGGCTTTCCAGGCAGACTTAGCAATCGGCCCGGTGACAATGGCGTCGTACTGGGCGGCGATCGCGCCCGCGATCGCCGCCTGCAAGTAGGCAAAGCTGGCCGCCCCGGTGGCCGCCGTGGCCTGGCCAAAGGTGATCTGCTCTAGGGGCAGCGGCGGCGGAATTTCAGCCAGGGTCAGAAAGTTGAGGTTGGGGAGCGGCCCGGCGTAGGAAGACTGCTGCAGGGCAGTGGCGGTCTGGTGGAGGAGCGATCGCGTGCCCAGCACGGTGACGTCGGCGATCGCCGACCAGTCCCGCGTTCCCAAAGCCTTGAGCACCACTTCAGGGCCAATCCCGGCCGGGTCGCCCAGGGTAATCGCCAGCCGAGGGCGGGGAGACGATGAATCGAAAGCCGAGGCGGTAAGGGTTGCCATAGTCGAAGGGGGAGATACCAAACTGGTCTAAAATGAGAGCGGCTAGGGGGTGCAACCTCTGGCGGGCTGGGAAACTAGCCCAATTACTATAGTGCTGTGGAAGGAGAGCGTATGGGCGGCGAAATTTTTAATACGGCGATCATCATTTTTACCCTCACCCTGGTGGGACTGGGCATTGGGTTTCTGCTGCTGCGGGTACAGGGCGGCGAAGAGTAGTTTTGGCCTCAGGGGTATATCCGGTGAAGCCATCTGATATTCTTAGAGAAAGTTAAACTTTTGTATCATTTCCCTCATGAAAGTATTGGTCGTTGGCGCTACTGGCACCCTTGGCAGGCAAATTGCTCGCCGGGCCTTGGATGAGGGACACGAAGTCCGTTGCCTAGTTAGGAGCGCCCAGCGAGCTGCCTTTCTGAGAGAGTGGGGGGTAGAACTGGTGCGGGGCAACCTCTCCAAGCCAGAGACCTTACCCCCTGCCCTAGCGGGCGTTGACGCCGTCATCGATGCGTCTACCGCCCGCCCCTCCGAGTCGGTGATGGATGTGGACTGGCAGGGCAAGGTCAACTTGATCAAGGCCACCCGCGACGCCGACGTTCAGCGATTCATCTTTGTCTCAATTCTCAACTCCGAAAAGTTTCCCCACGTGCCGCTGATGAATGTCAAGCGCTGCACCGAGAAATTTTTGGCCGAGTCGGGGTTGACCTACACCATTTTGCAGCCCTGCGGCTTTCTTCAGGGGCTGATTGGCCAGTACGCCATCCCCATCCTCGAAAAGCAGCCCATTTGGGTCATGGGCGAAGCTGCCCCCATCGCCTATATGGATACCCAGGACATCGCCCGGTTTGCCGTCAAGGCCCTGTCGGTGCCCGAAACCGAGAACCGCAGCTTTCCGCTGGCGGGCACCCGCGCCTGGGGGGCCTACGAAATCATGCGCCTGTGCGAGCGCAAGTGCGGCCAGGAGGCCCGAGTTTCCCGCATTTCCCTCGGTCTGCTGCGGGCGATTCGCAAGGTGGCCCAGTTCTTTCAGTGGGGCTGGAACTTTGCCGATCGCCTCGCCTTTGTCGAAGTGGTGGCTGGCAGCCAGCCCCTCGATGCCCCAATGGACGAGGTCTACGAGGTGTTTGGCATTGCCAAAGACAAGATCACTACCCTCGAAGACTA
>DASQNN010000438.1:0-4546 GCA_035644955.1 Nodosilinea sp.
CTTAGTCAAGGGGGCCAGCCCCAGCAGGGGGCTAGCGGGTGGGCATGGTAGGCTATGGCCTAGCTATACTGTCGGGTCGCAGTAGGGCAGCTACGCTAAATTCAAAGTGAAATTGGTAGTTTTCCCGTCGTCAGAACTCCACCTACTCTGATATTTGTATTGAGACAAGACTGCTCTAGCTAAATACGGTCTAAGGTTTCACCGAGGCTGGCCCAGCGGGTTAACTTTATATCTTTAGGAAGATGTTCTTTTAGACGAAATACTCTTAGTTTAATTTTCTAGTTATATTTGCGAGAATTGTTAAGGTAGTGACATCTGTCCTGTGGGACAACGGCGACTCGCCGGCAGGTATAGATTCTACGCATTTTTGACCGCAGCCAAGGCTACAGCTTAACTGGCTGGTGATCAAGCTGGGACACAGGCATCTTCCCCTCTTCTGAGGTCAGGGTAGGCAATGACTATGGCAAATCCACCAGGGCAATCTCTAGACCGCGCAGCTAACTCCGAAATTCTCCACTATTATCAGTCGCACCGACTGTTTCGCGATCGCTACCGCGTGATCAAAAAGCTGGGACAGGGCGGCTTTGGGGTCACCTACCTGGCTCAGAATGCGACCCTGCCGGGTGAGCCCTACTGTGTGATTAAGCAGCTCTGCCCCAAGGCGGGCAGCGAGCTTTCCCTGGAGCGGGCCAGGGTGCGGTTTCGTCGTGAGGCCAGGGCGCTGGCCAGTCTGGGCAGCCACTCGCAAATTCCGCAGCTGCTGGACTACTTCACCACCGGGGGCGAGTTTTACCTGGTGCAAGACTACATCCACGGCGAAACCCTGGCCCAGGAGGTGCGTCGCCAGGGGCGGCTAACCGAGGCCCAGGTGAAGTATTTTCTGCGCGAAATCATTCCGGTGGTGCGCTTTATCCACCGCAACCGCATCATTCACCGCGATATCAAGCCCCCCAACATCATTCGCAGCGAGCGCGATCGCCGCCTGGTGCTGATCGACTTTGGGGCCGTGCGCGAATTTTTGTCCGACGTAGATGACCAGTCTGCGATGCAGGCTCCGGCCACTCAGTTCGTGGGCACTCCGGGCTTTGCCCCGCCCGAGCAGCTGGCCCTGCGCCCCTGCTACGCCAGCGATATCTACGCCCTGGGCGTTACCTGCCTGTACCTACTGACGGCCCGGACGCCCATCGAGTTTGACCAAGACCCCCGCACGGGCGTCATTCGCTGGCACTCCACGGTTACCGTGAGCCCCCACATGGCCATGGTGCTCGACAAAATGATCGTGCCCGATGCCCACGATCGCTACACCACCATCGACGAGCTAGAGCGTGCCCTAGAGCTAGAACCCCACCTGGAGGTCTTGGCGGGCTGCATGAATACCCGCGATCGTCCCCCTTACGCTGCCGATGGCGACCAGGATGCGCTCAACCCCGACGCCTATCTCACCCCCATTCAGCGGGAGGCCCAGGCGATTCGCAAATGGCGCACCAAGCGATCGCTGAGCCGTGGCCAGCAGGGTCACCCGGCGAAGCCGGTGTGGCTATCCTAGGCGCGAGTACCTTAGGCGCAAGGATTTAATCCGGTGGGATGGCCATCTTGGCTGCCCAGGAGCAGGCAGGATGGCTAACCTATTCCTTAGCGCAGCGTTGCACCGTTGCCGAGATTGTTTTTAGGGCTGGGCTAAGGCTTTTCGAGCCAGGCCAGTATGCGCTGGTTGAAGTCGGTGTCGGTTTCGTCGTAGAGGCAGTGCCCTGCATTCGGCACAACTTCGGTGGTTAGCAGGGGGCTGAGGGCGGCTAGCCGCTGGGCCTGGGCCACGGGTACGACGCGGTCTTGGTCGCCCCACAGCAGCAGGGTGGGCACCGTCAGCGTGGTCACCATGTCTTTGATCGAGGGGCTAAAGCTGGCGTCGGTGCGCGATCGCACCAGGTAGCACAGGGTGCGGGCCGCGCCGCGATCGCCGGTGGGGAGCGCAAAGGAACTCACCAGGTCATCGTCTACCCGCCCGGCCACTGTGTAAATGCCCGCCAGCGCTCGCCGCAAAAAGCTGGGGCGACGCACCACTCTAAACAGCGATCGCATCAGCAGCGGGTTGGCCACCAAACTCTCTACCCGCAGCGCCAGCGCCGCCACCCAGCCCGCCACCAAATCTTCGCGATCGGCCCCCAGGGGCAGCGTGATCAACGCCAGCTGCCGCACCCAGTCGGCGTGGTTGTGGGTCACCGTCAGCGCCACCAGCGCCCCCAGGGAATGGCCCACCAGCGCCACCGGCTGACCAATCACGGTTTGAATAAAATCTGCCGCCTGAGTCGCCCACAGCTCGGCACCATAGAGGGTCGCCGCCTTTTCCGCATCGCCAAAGCCCAGCAGATCGATGGCGTAAACCGGGCCCACCTGGCTGAGGGCGGGCAAATTGTGCCGCCACTGGTTCAGGTTGGCCCCAAACCCGTGAATCAGCAGCACGGGTGGCACCGTCGCCCCCGCTGGGCCAGGGTGAAACCAGTAGCGCACCCGCCAGCCCCGCCAGTACCAAAACCGCTGGTACCCCGCCTCGCTCAGGGGAGAAGACAGGCTGCTGAGTAATGTTGAAGGTTGAGCCACAGATCAAAGCCCAGTAGGGATGGTGGGCAATGCCCACCCTACGATGGTAGCGCTTTCCCCTTCCCCCTTCTCCCATCCACCCGCCTACCCATCCACCCGCCTACCCACCCACCCCCCTCCCTATGCAGCCGCACCGCTTTAGGTCATGCTAGAGACCGAAAACGCAGTGATTTGAAAGAGGACTTAGAGCCATGACCGAGATGGATCCTGTCAAGCTAATGAAGCAGGAAGTGGGTCGCCAGGCGGCGGCGCGGGTGCAGTCAAACACCGTGGTGGGCCTGGGCACCGGGTCAACCACCGCCTTTGCCATCCAGTTCATTGGCGAGCGGCTGGCGGCTGGCGAAATCAGCAATATTAAGGGCGTACCCACCTCCTTTCAGGCCTCGGTGTTGGCCAAGCAGTACGGCATCCCCCTCACCACCCTGGACGAAGGCGACGAGATCGCCCTCGCCATCGACGGAGCCGACGAGGTTGACCCCCAGATGAACCTGGTGAAGGGAGGCGGGGCCGCCCACACCCGCGAAAAGATTGTGGACTCCCTTGCCAAAGAATTCATTGTGGTGGTGGATAGCTCGAAACTGGTGGACAAACTGGGCACCACCTTTGCCCTGCCGGTGGAGGTTATGCCCCTAGCCGTTACCCCCGTCACCAAGGCACTAGAAGCCCTGGGCGGCCAGCCCGACCTGCGCATGGGCATCAAAAAGGATGGCCCCGTCATCACCGACCAGGGCAACATGATTTTGGATGTCAAGTTCGATGCGATCGATGACCCTGCGGGGCTAGAGAAGACCATCAACAACATCCCCGGCGTGCTCGACAACGGCTTGTTTGTGGGCGTGGCTACCGAGGTGCTGGTGGGCGAAGTCAAAGACGGCCAGGCCAGCGTTCGCAAGCTGTAGTCGCTTCATCGGCAGACTTGGAACGCGAACTTAACCAATGGGGAAGTAGGCGATCGCCTGCTTCCCTTCAAAATTTATGGAAGCATGGTGAAAACACGTCTACATCAGAAAGCATGAATGCCAAAGCCAACTCTCTTTGCTAAGCAATACCCCAACATCCATCGCTTCGTTGAGGAGATCGGCTGGATTGAAGTGGGTCAACACGAAATGATTTCTGCATTTGTGCGGGCCTACGATCTAGGCGGCACAGTTTACGAGGGTGAGGATAGCTACCCGAGCCTGGAAGCAGCTTTCCAAGATCTAGAAGCCGGGATTAAAGTCTATCTAGATGAAAACGGCCTTTAGAATGGGTTCGGACTTACCCAAACTCACGGCCCTGATTAACCCAATAGTGCCAATCAGCGATCGCCTGCTGGGTCTCTTCATCAACCTTTGGTGCCGCTAGCTGGATTAAGGGTACAGCTAGGCAGTCGCCCTCCCAGGCAATTTCCACAAACATTTCTCGCTCACATTCATCGGTTGGAGCCATGCCCACAACCTTGACCTTGGCACCTTCTTTAAGAGGAGAAGTGCGGCGCTTGGTGATGCAGGTAGCGGTGAAGGGAAACTGCATGGTGTCCTGCAAGTAGTAGTACCAACCCATCGCCTGTTCTTCAGGGCCATAGGCATCTACCACAACTTCCATCGCAATGCGCTCTTCTCGGTCTTCGTCTCGGTTTAGTTTTGCCATAGCAAAATTCCCCACAGTGTATCTTGTGTATGCAATATCCCGCCGAGGGTAAAAGGCCGGGGGCAAAAGACTATTGCCGAGGGTTAGCTGCCGTTTATCCCTTAGCAGCCGTTAGCTAAACAACCTCGGATAGATCCGCAGGGCGGCCAGCCTTGCCATCACGATCATCCAGCCGATTAGCCAGAGCAGTAGCAGGGGCCACCAGGGCGGCAGCCCCAGGGGCCAGCGCAGCAGATCGACCAGCGAGGCCAGGGGCAGAAAACTGGCAAAGCGGGCCAGCAGCGGCGGCAGCGTATCGCGCGGAAAGTAGGTGCCGCAG
>DASQNN010000439.1:0-4510 GCA_035644955.1 Nodosilinea sp.
TCGGTTGCTTGGGGTTGCCAATGTAGCGTCGCCCGCCCAGGCCCAGGTAGTCCACAATCCAGTACTCAGGAATACCCATAGTCTCGTAGTCTTCAAACTTACGGGCGTAGTCATCGGGCCAGTTGGTGGAAACAACTTCCAATAAGAGCTTGATCGAACTGGCCAAAGTAATCACCGATTCCCGCTTCCAAAGAGGTTCTTGGGCCAGCGCCGCACTATCTACCAGCAGCACATCGGGTTTATAGCCGCTTTGGTAACCCAAGGGCTGCACCAGCACCCTGTTGGGAATGAAATAGTTAAGATTTTCCTGACCAATCAAGCACGTTGAGCTTACAGTTCAAGAACCCTACAACCTGCTTGTGTGCCCCAGTTGGCTGCATTTCAACCACAACGCCATCGTGCAGCTCATAGCGCCCGGTTTCTGGCAACCAGGCCAAAAACTCCTGCAAGCTCAGGTACGGCTGAGATAACACCTGAACCATTGGTTCACCCCATGTCGGCATCGATGGAGGCTCTCGATCGCAAAGGACAGGTACGGGTTTTTGGACCGCTTGTCTAGCCCTAAACTGATTCTAAGACTAGCCCTTAGCCTAGTGGTTGGCACAGGTGGCCAGCAGCTGGTGGTCGAGGGATGAGAGGGTGGCGATCGCATGCATCCCCTCTAGTTGAGCTGGTGTTGCCACTCCACTGACGCTGGCGACAGCAGCATTAGATGCCAGAGCGATGGAATAGGACGATTCGGTTTGATCGTAGGCATCGGTGATGACTAGGTCGAGGGCACTGCTACCCACCGTGCCGCGCACACAATCAAAGGACGACGACGGTTGATAGACCGCCCCGGCTAGCTGACCATCCTTAGCTTCAAACACAAAATAGACAGAGCCAACGGTATCGGCGACGGGTGACTCACCGTAGAGGTAGGTGCCATTGGGCAGCAGGGCGGGATTATTCCCCGATGCGCCGCCAGCCATGGCGGAGATAGCGATGACTGCGGCGGCAGCGGTGGACAAGCGACGCAGGCCAGTCTGGACGCGATCGCCCCAGGTGAGGGATTCGGGCTGAGCGGCAAGAGCGGGAGAAGGGGCCATGACGGGGTTTTTTCAAGCGACCTAAGTAATATCCCTCAAAAGGCTGGTGCCCATGGTGATAGCCCCCTCTGGCTGTGGTGATGTTGGTAAGGTGGGGGTGTGATCTCGATCAGTCTGGTTTGCCATGGTCAGCCGCTTAACCAGGGAAAAAGAGAGCCAAAAAAAAGGAAGGAGCAGTGCTCCTTCCTGGAATTCGAGATTTTTGTTAAATCTAGGCTGAACCTAGACTTCTTCAAGGCGAGCGTAGAACACGCCCTGCACCTTAATATCTACAGGTTCAGCGGTACCCATGTCGGTGTCAGAGGGTTGCTCTGCTTCGAAAGTGCCGCCAATCTCGCCGGTGGCACCGTCAATTTTAGAGACGCGCAGAGAAATGTGCCCCTGGCCAACGTCAAAGGATTTCATGTTTTCCTTCGCATACTCTTCGCTGTCGCCGCTGCCGGGTAGAGCCACCGCCGTGTCATAGCCGGTAGCTAGGCCCCGACCCTTAGGATCAAGGAAGTTAGAGGTTCGGTAGGAGGGCACTTTGTAGTCGCCTTCAAAGTCAGTAGAAGTGGTTAGCGCGTTTTGGCCGGACTGCGACTGGGCTACTAGCCCCTTAACCGTAAACAGAAAAGGCTCTTGCTGACCACCGGGCAGTTGTACCGTAATAGCTTGGAAATCCATGCCGCCGGTTTCAGAGAAAAGCAGGCTACCGTCTGAGCCCAGGGTCAAATCACCGCGCACCTGATCCAGGCTGGAGGTGTAGCGGGTCAGCACCTTGCCAGGCACATAGCTAGCCGATTGACGCTTGGAAGCTTCTTCTTTGACGAAGTAAGCGGTGGGTTCGATGCACATGCCTACCAACTGATAGGTCTTGCCATCTTCTAGGGCAATGCTGCCCCGAGTCATTTCGGAAAGCTGCGGGCACTTGTTGGCCAGGCCCGTATTTCGGATTTGGTCATAGGTTAAGGGCACACTACTGGTGGCACTGGGCGCTTCGCTACAGGCTGTCAGTACACTCAGGCAGATGGCCAAGAACGCAACTAAGAGGGCGCGATACCTCATGGTCTACCTCAAAATTTAGTATGTAAAAGGCGCTGTCAAACTACTCAAATAATTGCGACAGCCGTTGGCTCTGGGCGATTATGGTGCTAGCCAAAATAGCCCTGGCGCAATGACCCTTTTGGGGTCAGCCCAACTCTTGCGGAGAGGCTACGCCAATGACTATTGCGAGCGACGGGAGTTATTCTGCTCCTAAAGCCCGGCAGCAATGCTGGGCCTGCCCTCAGCCAGTAAAGCCTCAAGTAAGCATTCTACATGGCTCTGCGCCTCTTTCCTAAGATTTGAAATCCCTGGCCAGTACAAGCCCAAGCCGGGCGAGTCTAGGCGTAGAAATCCAGACTGGAGGGCCTTTACAAAATCCTGACGTTGGCTTTTACTACCAGGCAGCTAACATTAAGCTATTTAACAGATTTTTGGCTTAGCCCATGACCGCATACCCGCCTGGCGATCACAGTGACAGTCTGCCGGAGGATCTAACAACCTTGTCTCATTTGATCGACCGGGCAGCCCTGGCCCGCCGAGGGCAGAGCCTTGACCTGCTGGCGCTGCTGCGGCTGCTAGAGCAGCAGCACCGCGATATCTGTGAGACCCTCTTTCGCGATGCCCTACCCGACAACCGCCAACACCTTTACGCCCTGCTGCGGGACATTGAAGTGAGCGGTGGCTGGCCCTACATTCAGCGCATGAAGCTGCAAGCCCTGCTGGCCAACGTGCCCGACCTAGATTTTGAAACTCTTTTTTCAGCGCCAGTGGTGACCTTAGAAGCAGATCAGTTTCCAGGGGAAGAAAAGTAGATCGTTTTTCGTCTCAAAAGTTACCCTAAACGTCGATACACCATGCCCCTAACACCTATGGTTAGCCATTTTCCTACAGCCCGGCTTCGCAACTCGCTACGGCGATTGGCTAAACCTTTGCTGGGGCAGGGGTTGGCCCTGGTGTCTGGGCTGGTGGGTTTAGGCCTGTTCCCGGGAGCGAGTGCGGGCCCGGCCCTGGCCCTCAATGCCTACTGCCAGGTCACCCAAGCGGATGCCCTGGCCAAAGAAAACTTGCGCAAGACCGCTCTTACCGGAGACGCGGCTGCCCAGCAGCAGTATCAGGCCATGGTGCGCCAGCATACCGAAGCGCTGCGCCAGTGCCGCACCAGTAGCTGGCCCCAGCGCCAGGCGGTGTGGGTGCGACTGTACCCCTGTGACCTACAACCCGGCATTTTAGATGCCCTGTTCGATCGCATTGTCAACCTGGGCTATAACGAAGTCTACGTCGAAGTGTTCTACGGCGGTCAGGTGCTGCTGCCCCAGGCCGACAACCCTACGGTGTGGCCCTCGGTGGTGCAGACCCCCGGCTACGAGCGTCGCGACCTGTTTGCCGAAGCCCTTGAAAAAGGTCGCCAGCGGGGGCTCAAAGTTGATGCCTGGGTGTTTGCCCTCAACTTTGGCTATTCCTACGGGTTAAGGACCGATCGCGAGCAGGTGCTGGCCCTCAACGGTCGCGGTCAAACGACCTATACCTACGCCAAATCTGGGGCATCGAGCAACCCCGACGAAGTCTTTGTAGACCCGTACAATACCCAGGCCCAGGCCGACTACAGCCGCATGCTGGGGGCTGTGCTGCGGCGGCAGCCCGATGGCATACTGCTCGACTACGTACGCTATCCTCGCGGAGTTGGCCCCAACTCAGTGGTCGACAGCGTCGACGATCTCTGGATCTACGGCCAGGCCTCGCGGGATGCTCTGTTTCGCCGGGCGGTGAACCAGCAGGGGCTAGAGCTAATCCGCCGCTACATTAGCCGCGGGCACCTAGTCGATCGCGACATCCAAGAAGTGCGCGACCTCTACCCCAACGAGCCCGAACCCCTATGGCAGAGCCGCACCCCCGCCCCACCGCTGCAGCCAGGTCAGGCGCAGCCCACGCCAGCCAGTCTGCGGCCCCGACTTCAGGCCGAGCTGTGGCAGCTGAGTGTGGCCCACGCGGTGCAGGGGGTGGTCGATTTTGTGAAGGTGGCTGGGGAACAGGTGCAGCGCAGCGGCATTCAACCGGGGGCGGTGTTTTTCCCCGAGGGCAACCAGACCGTGGGCACCGGCGGCTACGACTCGCGCCTGCAGTACTGGGAGCGCTTCCCCACCTGGATGACCTGGCACCCGATGGCCTACGCGGTGTGCGGCAATACGGGCTGCATTTTAGACGGCGTGCGTCGGGTGCAGACGATGATACCCAGCGGCACTCCTCCCACCATAACCCCAGCACTGGCGGGCATTTGGGGACAGGCTACCTACAACCGCCCGGCCCTAGAGACCCAGATGGAAGCCCTCCGCCGAGCTGCCCCAGAAATCACCTCAGTGAGCCACTTTGCCTACTCTTGGCAAGATCCTGAGTTTGAC
>DASQNN010000440.1:0-14707 GCA_035644955.1 Nodosilinea sp.
ACATGCATCATCTCTATAACAAGCCACTCCCAGTTACCATCCTGCCCCCTCCCAAGGGCACCGCACATCAGACCGCGAGAGTAGCACTGCTGCTGTTTGGGGGCATTAGCCTCATCTATCTGGCCTTTCTTAAGCCCCTTAACTGGAGCAGCGATGGCAATGAGGTTTTGCAGGTGGCCCGTTCCCTGGTTCTCTATCAAAACATAAGTGTGCCATCTGTCTCTGAGGGCCTGGCTGGGGTTGGGGGAGAGCATTACTCTATTCGCTACCCTCTCCTACCAGTGGTTATTACCCCCCTAGTTGCGGTGGGGTTGAGCCTGAGCCACTGGCTGAACCTGCCTGAGATTCCGGTGATTTCGGCATGCGGAATGGTCTCATCGGTGGTGTTTACCGCCGCCACGGCAGCCCTGGTATTTTTGCTGGCGGTGCGACTGGGCGGGTCGAAATCGGGAGCCTATATTGCCGCCCTCAGTTTTGCCTTTGGCACCATGGCTCTGGCCTATGCCCAAACCCTGTTTGCTGAACCCCTGTTGGCATTGATTACCATTGCCAGTGTTTACCTGGCCATGGGGTGCACTCAGACAGCTTGGGGAGCGGCGATCCTGCTGGGGTGCTTAGCGATTTTAGCTAAACCACCGGGAGTGGTCGTGGCCCCGATACTATCGATCTATTGGGCTTTAAAGCGCCGTTCGCTGTTTGTTGTTTTGGCACCGCTTTTGGCCCTTGGGCTGGGCATCTTACTCTACCTAGGCTATAACTACCTACGGTTTGGCGACCCCTGGACTACCGGCCAGCCCGTGTCTGGCGCCCTTGGCCTGGTGGGCATGCCCAAGCGCCTCTGGGGCATGCTGTTTAGCCCCGGGAGGGGCGGTGGGCTGCTGTGGTATTGCCCCCCTATTGCCCTAGCGGTAGTAGGAGGCTACAAAGCCATGCGCTCTAAGCCAGTAGAAGTCTTAGCCTTGGTTGGCATTTGCGCGGCCTACCTGGGGCTTTACTCGCTATGGGCAGGTGCTGGCTGGGACTGGGGACCTCGATTTTTGGTGCCTACAGTACCCCTACTCATGGCCTTGACCGGATTGATTGGGCCACGCGATCGTGCCGGGCTGATTGCGCTGAGCGTGATTGGTTTTTTAATTAATGCACCTACACTGGTGTCGTTCTACGAGCGCTACTATTGGGAGCTTTTGGCGTTGGGCTCTCAAGCCCCTTACACCGGGATCTGGGGCCCCATATCCCATGCTCCGATATTTCACGCCTGGGGTGCTGCCCTGCGGCAGATCAACGATGCTTTAAGCAGCAGTCCCCAAGTTCTCCTGACGGCCGCCGATGGAGACGTTCCCGTGGCCATGCAGATTGTTACCACGTGGTGGTGGGTACTCCCAGCGGTGGGGCTACCCCTTTGGCTGGGTGGCCTGGGGGCGGGCCTTATGATTGCCGCAGGCATTGTAATGCTACGGCAAGGGTTGCTGACTGCTTATAAATATAAATAATAGGTTGTGCTACAGATATCTGCGGAGTTAGGTTGATGGCTTAACGGTTTAACGATCTAGAAGCTTTTGCAAAAACCTATTACATCTTGTCAAAGCCCAGAGGTCCATTTAGGTGTTAAGGCATCTTCAACTCCTTAAATGCGTTTTTTAATCCTATGGGAAACGTCATTTTCTAAACTTAATTCCTAATAGCTAGCAAACTTAGGCTAATCACCATCTGGCCGATCGACCATCCGGAAACTTTTGAAAAATACAGTCAAAATCTAACCAACCCCGTTCAAAGTTGAGCATCCTTTGAAGCTTAGGCGGGAGCGATTAGGGGCGATCGCGTCCTTCCCTATTATGGCTAGAGAGTCGGTTACAGACCCATTGTCCACTTATCTGTGCGGATGACCGAACTCGAGTTTGTATATAGAAACAGCTCCTTAATCTCTACCTTTATCGTTGCACCTCTATGGCTACCCTATCTGCCCGAAATACAAGTAATACAAACAATGCCAGCGTCGCCAGCAGCCTTTGCCTCATCGTTGGGCTAGCTTGTCTCGCTGGGTTTGCGGTAGACCTGTTTATTCTTGCCGTTCCCCCCAGCCCACGATCAATTCAGTGGCGCGTCGGCGTAATGCAGCAAGTGGCCGATCGCAGCATTGTGCTGCTGTTTGGTATGGCCCTCACCTACTACGGCACCCTGGCCTCTCGCAGCTGGCGCAAGCTAATCCCCTATATTTGCCTGGCCATGGGGGCACTATTTTTGCTCTCCGGTTTGTTTGTGCTGCGCGATAGCAGCAAGCTCCACAGCGAAACCATCGGCCAAATCGAAACTCAAGCTGCTCAGATCAAAACTCAGATCGAGCAGGCTACGGCAAACCCCCAGCTTGCTCCCGACGTCACCCCTGAGCAGATTCGCCAAGCTTCAGACATTCTGGTCACCCGCGAGAGCGAGCTCAAGGCCAACACCAAGCAATCCATCCTTAAAGCTGGGGTATCAACCGTGGGCAATCTGGTAGTCATTGGGCTCTCGTTTTTGGGGCTAGGGCTGTTTGGCAGCCGCGCCGCTCGGTTCTAGGCAATAAAGGTTAGCAAGGCGGTTCTATGGCCTCTCCAAAAGCATCAAAGGGCACCCTGCTAAGCCGACTCAAACAGGTTTTGCAAACCGAAGCGGGCCTGGTAGCCGTCTGGGTCGCCACCATGACCCTGATCTACTACAGTGCCTGGGGTGGCCTCACCCTGACCAACAGCTCCATCAGCTTTGGCTTTATCGCCCTCGGCGCTAAATACGTTTGGGATGGCAAAGCCCAGCTCCCCCAGCAAAACCAATATCCAGAGGAGCGCTTTGTTGGCTATGCCCTGGCGACCTGCGGGCTAGCGCTGTTTTGGGCAATGCGATCGTCAGCATCGTTTCAATACCTGGCGTTTGTAATTGCCCTGGCGGGGTTGGCCCTGGCGCTTTGGGGGGCAGGCTTTTTTGTTACCCACTGGTTCGCCAGTCTGCTAATTGCGATTGGCCTCTATCCTGATCTTATCTTTGTGGCCAACGCCCTCTGGCGCATGGCCACCCCGCCCTTTGTGCTAGAAAGTGCCATGGGCCACTGGGCTGGCAAAGCGCTAAACCTGGTGGGCCAAACTGCGACTGTCGAAGGTCGCTATATCGCCACGGGCAACGGGGCGGTGGAAGTTGCTTCGGGCTGTAGTGGTCTCGACATGGCTGTCTCTATGGCTGGAGTGGGTTTGCTTATGGGGCTTTTCTTTAAGCAGCCTTGGACGAAGACGTTGGCAGCGATCGCCCTCGGTATTGTTCTGGCCCTGCTCATCAATATCCCTAGGGTAATGCTGCTGGCCTACGTGGTCGGCAACTACGGCGATGGCGTTTTTGAGTTTTGGCACGGCCCCTGGGGCGGGCAGATCTTCATGGCGATCTTGATGACGCCTTATTACTATCTAGTGATGGCAATCTTTCATGCCAGTGGAAAAAGTTCTCGCCCTGCTTAAGAGAGCTAGCAAACCAAACTAATCAATAGCATAAAGTGTGATGCAGTCTCGCTCTTGGATACACCACGCTTTTGTTGCCCCGCCCTAAATACCTCTTCCATAGACGAGCAGCAACCTGGACTAAACTTCGGCTTCTAGAACTGGGGTAATATTGGTTTACTGTCCTAATTCTTAAAGTATAGGGATGAGAGGAAACTCCAGCTTTCAAGCTAGGCAAGGTCCATACCTGCTTATAGCTACAAAAAATACATGCAGCGGTTCTCTCATTTGAGAGAATCACTGCATGCCATGATGGATAGTGGAGTTGCCAGCCTTGATTCAATGACTACAAACTATTAGATTGCTTAAGTCAGAGACCTATGCTTCTGGCTCTGCCAACTGGATTTTTCGCTTACGCAACACACCTACCCCCAGGCCAAGCAAGCCTGGCAAAAGCGCAGGTGTTGGAATTGGGGTGGTGCTGACCCTGATACTGCTTTGGTTGCTACCTGGTCCTGCTCCGATAATAAAGCTAGACAAGGTACCATTTGTTACAGCAACGTCACCGTCGGCAGCACGTAGTAGACCGGAGAGAATTCCAGAAAAACCATAATCTAATGGATTGTTAATAAACCCAAAAAGAGAGCCAGCATTCAGATCAATCACAATACTGACACCATCTTGAAAAAGACCCGTGATGAAGCTGTTCTTAGCTCCAAAGGTAAATTCGCCTGGGGAAGTTCCTGTTAGGTTTAGCGTTGCGATGTTAGGGGTACCTGTTAAGCCAGGCAGGCCGGAAAAAACCCCTGATGTGCTCACAATTGCCAACGGACTAGTGTCGAAGTTCAACGTAAACTCTGTATCACCAGATCCACTAAAATTAGTGACTGACGACACGTTAGTTCCCGAAATGGTAAAACTGCCAGGGGCAAGATTAGCTGCCTGAACAGGACTTATGGCAAGCGCCGAGATTCCTACGACAGACGCAACAACAGATGCGCTTAAACCAAGTGAATTAAAACTCATATTTCAACCTGCCTTTCGCGATGAATATTGTTCGGGCAGAGCAACCTGAATTATCTTTTGTAAAGGCTACCTAACCGTTAATATACGAGTAAAAAAAATCCAGAAACCCGGAGAATTGATGTTGATTGCCCATATATTTTGCTCCATACCAAGAAGCATGGGGTAGCTCAGTATAGCTTTGGTAGCGCACCGTAGGTAGATGACGAGAAGCGGTCTATACCTAAGGCTAGCCTTAGGCGACGGAACCATGGTTAAACCGACGCTCTGAAGTATTAGCCCAGTTCGAGAATCGTAGTTCGCACGCAGACAGATCTACAATTCTGGTTTTGGAGGAGGTTTAGCCGACTGTAAGAGCCAGGATGTCGATTTTGCGCCTCAAGCTCTTACAGCTTTATACAAACATGCTAAGTATTTCCCCTACAAGCATTAGTCAGAGTGGAGTAAGTTTATGATTAATTTATACTTTCCACCGTTTCTTCGTAAAGCTTTTAAGCCTGTAGGTAATCCTATAAAGTTTGAGGTTAAGCTGTCCAGCCTCTTTTAAGTGTTTCTGTTGGCTCAACAATAATATTTTACTAATGTACCATAGGGCATCTCGATTCATAATTGGTTTGCCGCAACTTAGCATCTCCAATGAGATAGATAGGAGTTAAGCCCTTGAGAGCAAAGCTGTTCCTGCCTGCTCCGCATGGGTAAAATCCTACGTCCTTCTGCCTTGTGGTACTAGTTAATCCAGCAATTCATGGGTTAACGCCAATTCCATCTTTCAATCTACAAAATATATGGTGGGCAGCGTTTCTCGGGGCGACCACAGCCACGACCAGGGCCAGTCGGTTTGGGGTACAAAATGGCCAGTGACGTGGGTCATTGTAGATCAGCCCATCCCAACAATTCCACCTGGCAATGGTCATGACTAACACCCTGGCCACCTCGCTGGTGATCATAACCTTGAGCTAATTTACCTTTAGCCTGCTCTGCCTGCAGGCATTCTTGCTCCGCCGACTCTCAAGGCAACTTTGGGGTCACCTCTTCCACCTGGCGCAGCAGAATGACGGTGATGTCGGTGTGCTGGGCGATCTCCAGCGGCACATTGCCCTTGATCACCTGGCTGAGCAAGTTCTCGCGCGACGCGCCGAGCAAAATCGCGTCGCTGCGGCACAGGGCCGCGCAGTCAACAATCGCCTGGGAAACTGAGGGATGGGTGAGCACCTGGGTGTACACCGGACGGTGCAGGCTAGCCTTTAGCCCATCAGCCATCTCAGAGATGTGCTGGGGGGTAAGGCACTGGCCCTTTTCCGGGTGGCACACAGTACAGAGCTGAATTTCGGGGGCGTGGCTCAGGGTAAGCAGGCCGGGCAGTAGGGTTTGGGCGCTCTGGGCATTGGGGCCGCCCGCGGTGGGGATCAGCCAGTGGTTAAAGGTGAGGTTGCGGCCGGGGCGCACCACCACCACCTGACAGGGGGCTTGGCGAATCAGGGTATCGACCACGCCGCTGATCACCCGACCGGGGGTAAGGCTGGGGTGGTGCCAACCCATTAGCACCAGGTCGATGTGGCGCTCTTTAATCACTTCGAGCAGGGTGCGGCCAATTTCGTGGGCGGCCCGCACCTGAAAGTGCACTGACAGGCCGCTGTTCTCGGCGTAGGAGAGGGCGAGCTGGCGCAGGGGCTCTACCTTCTGCAAATCGACTTTGGCCTCAGCGGGGGCAACGCTGCGGGAGACCGATATCACATGGACGCACTCCAGCTCGTAGTGCAGGCCGTGGGCGATCGCCGCCGCTATTTTAATCAAGTCGGGGGCGGTGCGGGGGTCGGCCAGAGGCACCAGCAGTCGCCCCTGGCCGGTGGCCGGAGCGCGCTGCTGCAACACCACGTAGGAGGGTTCGGCCTGGGGGCCTAGCTCGACCAGATTGCCGCTGACCTGGTCAGACTCAGCCCGAATAATGTCGGCGCGGGTGATAATGCCCACCAGCTTGTTGCCCTCGGTGACAGGCAGGCGGCTGAGCTTGAGCCGGTTGAGCAGGTGCAGCACCCGGGGCAGGGTGGCATCTGGGGCAACGGTGACCGGGTGATGGGTCATAATGTCGGCCAGGGTGAGGTGGTTGTCTAGCCCCTGGGTCGCAGTCTCGCTGAGGTCGCTCTGGGTGACGATGCCCACCAGGCGACCGGCTTCGAGCACTGGAAAGCCGCGATGGTGCGATCGCGAAAAGGCCTGTACCACCTCAGGCAGGGTCATTTGGCTAGAGAGGGTTTCAACCCGCCGCTGCATCAGGTCGGCGGCCTTGAGGTTGGCCCAGGGGTTGTTGGCCTGGGCCACCGGCTCTAGGTGAATGCCCTGTAGCGCCAGCAGCCGGTTGTAGATCGAGCCATTGTTGGCGCGATCGGCAATCAGGTAGGCAATGCCGGAGCCAATCATCAGCGGCAGCACCAGGTTAAAATTGGCGGTCATCTCAAAGACAATGACGATCGCCGTGATCGGCACCCCAGTCACGGCGCTAAAAAACGCCCCCATGCCGGTCAGGGCGTAGGTGGTGGGGCTGGCCAGCGCCTCCGGCAGGGGCCAGGCCCCAAAGCCGGTATAAACACCCTGGGCCAAAAAGCTAACCAGGCAGCCCAACGCTGCCCCCAGCACTAAGGAAGGGGCAAAAATTCCCCCCGCCGCCCCCGAGCCGTAGGCCAGCAGCGTGAGCAAAAACTTGACCACAAAGGCGATCGCAACCAGCTGCCACCCCGCCGACCCGGTGACTAAAAATTCTTGCAGACCGGTGTTATCGACCGCCGCCACCGGCACAAACACCCCGACTAACCCCGTCACCAACCCGGCCAAACCAATGCGCCCCGGCAGCCCCAGCCCCTTAAACTGACGAAAAAACGCCAGACTGCCGAATATGCCGCTGCGAAACAGCGACCCCAGTAAACCCGCCAGCACCCCCAAGATGATCAAAAACGGCAGATCCTGCACCGACAGGCTGATTGGCTTGGCCTCCATCGCCAGGTTTAGCCCCTGACCGCCCAGCAGCCGCGACACCACCGCCCCAATAAACGAGGCCAAAATAGCGCTGCCTAGGGTGAGATCGGAAAAATCTTGCAGCAGCTCTTCGACTACAAACAGCACCCCGGCAATGGGGGCATTAAATCCCGCCGCCAGACCCGCCGCTGCGCCCGCCGAAATCAGCTGCCGCCGATACTCCGGCGAGGTCGGCACCCAGCGGCTGAGCTGAGCCGCCAGCGCCGCCCCAATCTGCACCGTTGGCCCCTGCCGCCCCAGCGACAACCCCGACCCCAGGGCCAACAGGGTGCTGCCCAGTTTCACCAGGGCGACCCGCAGGTTCAAAGGAATTTTGGCAAAGCCCAGGGCTGCCTTAACCTGGGGAATGCCGCTGCCCGACGCTTCCGGAGCCAGCCGTTCCACCAGCCAGCCCGACAGCCAGCCCCCCACTAACCCCAGGGTGGGTAGCACCAGCACCAGGGGCAGCTCACTCGACGTGCGCCACAGGGCCAGCCCCTCTACCCCCTGCTTCAGCAGCACCGCTGCCAGGCCCGACACCAGCCCAATCACACACGCCTCAACAATGGCGACCCGCTTGCGGCTCAGCAACGGCTCCAGGCGTTTTTGCAACATCAAAATTGGGCGGTAGGGGGTCAAACAGTGAGTTATACCAAATCTGAATCACATAGCCCCGATTCCCAAAGGGTCAAACCGTAGGGGCGAATGGCATCTGCCCGGTTAGATCGGGGCTAGCCAAGCAGGATTTGGTATTAGGCTAAGCCCAGCAGCGATCGCGAGCTAACCCAAAGTGTAGCCCGTCAGGCTTTTCTCACCTACCTACTCATTTACTGGGTGACGGTCTCTCCTCGTCTCTTCAAACCCAGCAGCCCAGCGCTAAGGGTGCAGCTCACAGTCAGGAAAACGGCCGAGCCCGTTGGCCTCTACGATGGCGTTGCGGCATTTCAGCGGGGTTTTGCCCGTCAGCTCCGACAGCCGCTGCAAGCTAATTGCTGGCGAAGAGGTGTGAGGAGCCGTCATATAGAGTCTGTAAGCCGCTTCTAGCACCTGCTCGTCTAGCAGCAGAGGTCTAACGGTAGAACTGATCACGTCTAGCATGGCGGTTGGGGGAACTCAGTATCTCTGTATATTCACGGAAATTGCCCGCGAATCCGTCTACCCGAGGGGTAGTTTCTGCCCAAAAATTTTCCCAAGCCCAGGGCACTGCAGTACCCCTACTAAAGCGGTCCGCACTGCGGCTTCGCCGATGCCAAGCACCCGCGACACGTTCTCCATGGCGATCGCCGCCCGGCCTAGGGTACCGGTTCGGGGGTTGTTCTGAAGCGCTTTGCTCAGGAGGGTAAACTACCCTTCCGGTGCAGCGTGAGCCACAATTTCGCGCACCCGGTAGATGGGACGCTGCTGCGACTCGTGGTAGGTGCGCATCATCAGCTCGGCCAGCAGGCCAAAGCTAAATAGCTGAATGCCCGCTAAAAACAGCACCACCGCCAGCACCAGCAGGGGGCGATCGCCAATATCCTGGTCGGCCAAAAACTTGACCAGGGCCAGATAGACCGCCAGCACAACGCCCGCCGCCATCGAGGCCAGCCCCAGGGTGCCAAAGACATGCATGGGCCGGGTCAAAAACTTTTTCATAAAGTAGACCGTCAGCATATCCATCACCACCCGCAGGGTGCGGCCCAGGCCGTACTTGCTGGTGCCAAAGCGGCGGGCGTGATGGGTGACCGGCATTTCGGTAATGCGAGCTCCTTCGATAAAGGCCAGGGCGGGCAGAAAACGGTGCAGCTCGCCGTAGAGGTTGAGGTCGTGAATGACTTCAGCCCGGTAGGCCTTCAGCGAGCAGCCGTAGTCGTGCAGCTCCACCCCGGTGACGCCGCCGATCAGCCAGTTGGCAATTTTTGACGGAATCAGCCGGGTCAGGGTGTTGTCCTGGCGGTCTTGGCGCCAGCCGCTGACCAGGTCGTAGCCTTCGTCAAGGCGATCGAGCAGACGCGGAATATCGGCGGGGTCATTTTGCAGATCGCCGTCGAGGGTGACCACAATGCTGCCGCGAGCGTAGTTAAACCCGGCGGCCATGGCGGCGGTTTGGCCATAGTTGCGGCGCAGCAGCACCGCCACCAGATGGGGATACTGCTGGGTTAGCTCCCGCAGGCGATCGCTGGAGCCATCGGTCGAGCCATCGTCAACGCCAATCATTTCGTAGGAGCGACCCAGCCCGTCGAGCACCTGGGCGATCGCCGCGACCAGGGCTGGCAGGCTCTCGTACTCGTTGTAGACCGGCACCACCACGGAGATCTCCACCGGGGCGGCCTCCCCAGGCAGCGGCAGGGCAAGATTGGGGCGAGTAGCAGAGGTCATAACAGCAGCAGATGACGGGGCAAATTTCACCAAAACGCGTCAGCCGACGCCCCTTGAGTCTACCGGAAAGCCCTGGGGCGGCGCTGGGCCTTGGGAACCCAGGGAGGTTGGTCGATAGCTGCTCATCACCCGACCCGCCCGGCGCCGCTGGCGATGGTAGGCGGCGCTGACGGGGTGAGCGAGGTCTGCTAAAGAGTCGATGCCGATGCCGTTGCGGCCCTGGTCTACCCCAGAGCTGTGGATGTACTGGCCCGCCCCCAGGTAAAGCGCGACGTGCTTGGTGCGCTCCGGAGTGCCAAAAAAGACCAAATCGCCCGGTTCTAGCTCGTCCCAGCCGATGGGTTGGGTAAAGGTCTCCTGCTGGTACGAGTCGCGGGGCAGGCGAATACCTGCCGAGCCAAAGGCCGCCTGCATCAGCCCAGAGCAGTCAAAATTGGGCCCTACAGTACCGCCCCATAAATAGGTGTTGGGGGTTGCCATGGCCCGGTGGGCAAAGGCAATCACCTCGGGCAGACGTGGTGCAATGGCGGAGCGATCGAGGGTCGGAGGCCGGTAGGGGCGATCGGCTGGTCTGAGCGTCCTGCCATCGGCAGCGCTGATCCAGCCCGGATAGTCGTCTTCGCAGAGAACAACGGCCAGAGGGCCCTGACCCGGTTCTTGGGCTAGCCGCAGATGCCGCCCCGCCGCCGCCTGGGTCACTAGCCCCTCTAACTCAGCGGTTTTGTACAGATTCAGCCCCCGACTACAGACATATTCTTGCCCCAAAAACAGTGCCAATGCCTCGCTTACTCCCACTTGATCACCCCCATCCAATCACTCACCTTCCCCATCCCCCCGTCTCCTCATCCAGCTACCTCACTCCCTCACGTCCGGCTTACCGCCGGTATTGCGCACATTGATGACTTTCTTAAGCACATTGAACCAAAAGGTTGACCCCATAGAAATGGCAAACCCGCTCACCAGCCAGCCCAGCAGACGGCGAGGGATAAAGGGAATCGGCCACGCCTGTTCTGCGGCCAGCTGCTGCTGCTGCACCACCTTGCTGTAGCCCAGGGGAAAGGGAAGTTCGTCGAGGGCCTGGTTCACCGCCGCCTGCACCTGCTGAATATTTTGGTTGACGTCGCCCCCAGAATTGACCACCAGCTGGTCGGCGGCTTGGGTAATCGAGCTGCGCAGAATGGGGTCTACGGCCAGACGCGTGGCAATGTGAAACGAGTCGGCGTTGATCGACACGGCGGTGGCAATGCCAATCATCAGGGCGACGGCCTTAGCGTTGCGCTTGTAGACCCCGGTGGCTCGCTCCATGCCGCGGTCAAACCACTTTTCTAGCTCGACTCCAAACAGCGTTACATCGTCGCGGGTGGTATCGGCGGTGACTTCGACCTTGTGGGCGATCGCCGCCAGACTGCTGCGCAGGGCTGGGGTAATGGAGGCTTGGCCCAGCCGCTTGACCAGGGCCTGGGCATCGGGGTTGCCGCCCTGGGCCAGGCGGCTTAGCTCGCCGTAGGCGGGGCTGTTGTGGTCAAAAATATCCAGCAGCTGCACAACGCTGGGGCGCAGCTTGCTCAGCAGGGCCGCCTTTTCGGTGGGGGTGCTGGCCAGGCCGCGCTGGATATACTCCAGACGGCGCAAAAAGGTCTCGGTCAGGGGGTGGTTGTCGGGCAGAATGTCTGCGGCCATCAGGCCAAAAGATTCGAGCCGGTCGACCACGCGATCGAGGCTTTCGGGCAGCGATACAATGCCCGCCCGAAAGTCTTCGACGATCTGGTGCACCCCCTGCTCTAGCTGCTGCAGCTCGGCGTTGAGCAAAAATTCGTTGCCGGTGTTGGCCTTGAGGTCGCTGAGAATGTGGGAAACCGGCGTCAGCACCCGATCGCGGGTAAAGCCGTGGATGCGATCGTTAGCCAGCACCTGCCACAGGTTACCCAGCTGCATGCGCTCCAGCAGACTGTTGGCAAAGGCCTCGGCGGGAATGTAGGACGGGCCGCTGGTCTTACCCGCCCCAAACACGTTGCGCCGCCCAGTCAGGGTGCGGTAGATGCGCCCAATGAGATGGGACACGCGGCGAAACGATCGCGTGATTCCTCCCTTGGCCTCCTGGTTGAGGCTGCGAATCCATGGACTTTCGTAGAGGGCATCGGCCAGTTCCTGGGCCGATGCTTCGCGATCGCGATCGTTGCCGGCCAACAGCACCTCAATCGACTGCTTTAGGTGCTCGGCTCGCCACTGCAAAAGGGTGCCGATGATTTCCTGGATCTCGCTTGCCAGCAAACTCAACACAAAAAAGATAAAGACCAGCCCTAAAGCAATGTCTAAAACTATAGGAAAGTTCATAGACCAACCGCACAATTCTGTATTTTTAAGCCTTAGCCCTACCGGATGTTAAGCCTTTTATAAAATCTGGGACAAAAACCCGGCCAAAGCCCCGGCCCTCCAGCCAATAAAAACAGCCACCCTGCTTCTTTAGAACCTTTCAAAACGGGCTCAAAGAAGGCTTGACGGATGGCTAGAGAGCATCAAAAAAGAGCGAACCAACCCCTCAATAGACTTGGCTCGCCCATTGTACTCAAGCGGTCTAAAAATGGATCATGGTGCCTGCAAACTCGCCTAGAGTTACGGCTTTATAAACCAGCATAGGGGAGCTTTAAAGGCCAACCGGCGGTTGGCAGCAGTACTCCCTAGGGCAGACGACGAGGGCTTCCTGTAGGGCAGACCGCAATGCATCTCCGTGCGATCGCCCAGTTCTTCACGTCTGTTGACCCGGTGCGAACACCTGCTTATTCCTCTTCATCATCGAGTAGGGCATCGTCGAGCAGAGCGCCGTTGTCACCCAACTGCTTCAGCCGAATGTGCTTGCGGCCTAGGGTGATCTCAAACTCGTCGCCGGGTCTCAGGCCCATTTGCTTGGTGTAGGTCGAGCCAATCAGCAGGTTGCCGTTAGACTGCACAGTAATGCGAAAGCTAGCGCTCCGCCCGCCGCGCCCGTTGCCGTTTTGGGAACTGTCGAGCTGTATGCCCTCGGCTTCAATCAGCGCGTTGAGAAATTTCATCATGTTGACCCGGGGGTTGCCCGATTTGGTCAGGGTGTAATACCCGCAGGCTTTTGCCTTCTCTTCTTTGCTCAAATCATCAAGGTCTTTAACCTTTTGCAATAACTCTTTGCCGACCAGTGGTTCTACCTGAGTTGCGTTAGCCATTAACTCTATTCTCGTTCACAACGGTTTGCTCCAGACATCGGTGAGCAGGGGCAGTAAAACTGATCTCCCTGGCTCTACTTTAATGACAACAGGCAAAATGATACTACACCCAAATATTTTTTGCATTCCCTTTTTTTGGTCGCTTAACGTTTCCTCAGCAAGGGTTAAAATAAACGACCTTTTGCCCTACTAAAATTTCAAAAAATGTTGGCTATTCAGCCAATTTATTCCCCTACGCTGGGAGGTTGGGCAGACGACATAGAAGGTTAGACTTTAGCTAGAGACGGCCTTTAACCTACACTCAGATCCCGACAAACCAGCCTTCTTAGACCGATCTAATGCCTGCTCAAAGGCTCTACCAAGGCGATGGATCTAACGCCAGCGTCATCAAAGGCTAACTCTTCTAGGGAGCCAAACTAGCCCATGAAACTAACCACTCGCGGCCACTACAGCGTCAAGGCCCTGCTCGACTTGACGCTGCATCCATCCCGACAGCCCGTCTCGGTCAGCACCATTGCCGATCGCCAGGGTTTGCCGCCCCCCTACTTAGAAAAACTGCTCATCGAGCTGCGACGGGCCGGCATTGTCGACTCGGTGCGCGGTTCCCAGGGCGGTTACCGACTGGCCAAACCCGCCAACCAAATTTTTTTGGGCCAAATTTTAGAGGCCGTCGGCGAACAGGTAGACCCCCTACCCCGCCATGCCCCCCAGGCCGACCAGGCCGAAGACTGGGTCACCTTTGCGGTGTGGAACCGTCTCTCGCAAAAGCTCAAAGAAGCCCTCTATAGTATTTCCCTAGAAGATCTGTACTTCGATGCCCGCAGTTGGCAGGCGGCCCAGGGAGATGATGTCAGTTTTGTGGTTTAACCTGCTTGGGTTTAGCACCCTGTGGTTTAAGTGGGGCTTGGGGCTAGTGGTGGCCGCCAGTCTAGACCGCCTGGTGGGCGATCCCTGGGGCTGGCCTCACCCTGTGCAGGCCATGGGCTGGGCCATTGAGCGGGCCGCTAAGGGCATCTTTCGCCTGCGGCTGCCGCCCCTGGGGGAGCGGGCCCTGGGAGTACTACTGGGCCTGGGGATCATTTTGGGCAGTGGCGCAGTCGGCTGGGGGATCGTGCGCCTGGCCCTGCAGGTACACCCGCTCGTCGGTATGGGCTGCGAGGCGATTTTGCTGGCCAGCTGTTTTGCCGGGCGCAGCCTGCGGCGGGCTGCCGAGGATGTGCTGGCCCCGCTGGCGGCTGGCGACCTCCCCACAGCGCGACAACGCCTGGCCCTCTACGTCGGCCGCGACACCGAGCATTTGGATGAACCCGAGCTGCTGCGGGCGGTGCTGGAAACCGTCAGCGAAAATGCCACCGACGGCGTGCTGGCCCCCTTGTTCTACGCTGTAGTTGGGGCGTTTTCGCCATTGGGCAGCGTGCCGGTGGCCCTGGCCTACAAAGCCGCCAGCACCCTCGACTCGATGGTGGGCTACCGAGAAGCGCCCTACACCTACGTAGGTTGGTTTAGCGCCCGCTTTGAAGACGTGCTGACCTGGCTACCCTGCCGCCTGACAGTACTCACCATTGCCCTGCTCTCGGGGCGGCCCCGCCACGTACTGCGCCTGTGCCGCCGCGATGCCCCCGCCGACCCCAGCCCCAATGCAGGCTGGAGCGAGTGCGCCTACGC
>DASQNN010000441.1:0-6271 GCA_035644955.1 Nodosilinea sp.
GTCATGGCGTTTCTAGACCAGCACGATCTCCACTGGGCCATTAGCGACCTCTACGGCATGCCCAGGGTCGATGCGGCCTATAAAAACCAGGCCAGCCACAAGGTAGAACGACTGCGGGCCGCGATCGCCACCCAACAGCGCCAGGGCTACGACCTCAGCCAGGCCTGGATGATTGGCGACACCGAGGCCGACATCATGGCCGGGCAAACCCTGGGCATCGACACCGTTGCCGTTACCTGCGGTATTCGCAGCAGCAGCTACCTGCAGGGGTTTCGCCCCACCCACCTGATGCCCGATCTCTGGACCGCCTGCCAAAAACTCCAGCAGCGCGTCACCCTAGGGCGTCGCCGCGCCTAGCAGTCAGCCCGCTCAAGACTCCGAGGGGTACCGCTCCCACCAGCGGTTAAGCGGGTAGTAGAGCGCCGGTGCCCACAGGCTGCTCAAAATCGCCGAACTCAGCGCTACCCGCTGGTGGTACAGCCAAATGTTGCCCAGGGGTGGGTAGAGCGAGGCGCTAGACAAGAGCTGATTCACGCTAATTTGCAGCGCCAGCACTGTCTCGGCAATCACCGCCATGGCAAAGACAATCAGCGCCACCGTTATAATGTCTTCCTGCAAATAGCGCTGCTTTTGCAACCGCGCCGTCAGCACGCCCACCACGATGAGGCTAAGGGTGTGGGTGGGGTGGGGAGAGGTCATCGCGTCCTGCAGCAGCCCCAGCACTAGCCCCGCCAGGGCTGCTTCCCACTGGGTGCGCTTCATGCTCCAGGCCACCACCCAGATCAGCAGCCAGTGGGGGGCTACTCCCAGCAGCTCCATGCCAGGAATGCGGCTGGGCAGCAGCAACAGACATATCAACACCGAAGCCGATGTCACCGCGCTGTTGACAACCCAGGGCTTGCGCCACAGCGGTAGAGACGATACCCGTACGGAGGGGGTCATGGCCGAGTCCCATCGGTATTGTCTGGAACCCTGCCGTTCTCAGGCGTAGCGCCCGGCAGCACCGGGTCGTCTACCGTTTCCTGGGGCTCAAAGGGATGCACGATCGCCCACTCCAGAATGGACAGGGGCGACGACAGCTGAATTACCGCCTCGGGAGCGGGGCTTTTGCTCAAGTCGATCGACTCAATCCGCCCAATCGGAATATCTCTGGGGAACAAGCGGCTGTAGGAGGAGGTGACAATTACGTCACCGGCTTTGACGTCAGGCAGTTTCTCAAAAAACTCCATCACCACGCGGTTGTTAGACTGCCCCCGCACCACGCCCATGGCCCGGCTGCGGCTGACCTTGGCCCCTACCCGGCTGGTGGGGTCGCTAATCAACAGCACCCGAGAGGTACTGGGCGATACGGCCACTACGCGCCCAATCAAGCCCCCTGGTCCGGTCACCACATGGCCTACGGCCACCTCCTGACGGCTGCCCCGGTTGAGAATGACCTGCTGCCACCAGTGGTCGGCCGCGCGGCCAATCACTGCCGCGCGGACCCCGTCCTGGGTGACGGCGGCTTCGTAGTCGGCCATTGACTGCAGGGAACGGTTCTGGTTCTCAAGCTCTACAATGCGCTGCTGCAGCTCAAGAATATAGCTGTTCTCAAACTGCTGCTCGCGGCTGAGACCCGGCTGCAGAGGCCGAGTCAGCCAGTTGTAGGCCTCGTAAATCAAGGCACCATCGCTGGCCCGCAATAGCCAAGCTGAGGAAACGGCCAGGGTAACCATTCCCGCTTTGAGGGCATGACGTGTCCACCAGCGGCGTAAAGCAAACATAGGTTCTGGGTAGATGACAACTTTGGCGTGGCCCTACATGTTCGATCGCCCGCTAAACACCCGCCCCATCTGGCTAAAGTTCTCTAGCACCCGCCCGGTACCCAGAACAACGCAGCTCAGAGGGTCGGCGGCCACATGCACCAAAATGCCGGTTTCGTGGCTAATCAGAGTATCTAAGCCCTTGAGCAGAGCGCCGCCGCCGGCCAGCATAATGCCGCGATCGATGATGTCGGCGGCCAGTTCAGGCGGAGTGCGCTCGAGGGTGCGCTTGACCGCTTCTACGATTACCGTGAGCGGTTCGGCCATGCTCTCGCGAATTTCGGCACTTTTCACCGTTACGGTGCGGGGCAGACCAGAGAGCAGGTGCAGACCCCGCACATCCATCGCGATTTCGTGGTCATCGGGGCTGGGGTAGGCCGAACCAATGGTGATTTTAATTTCTTCGGCGGTGCGTTCGCCCACGACCAGGTTGTGCACCTTTTTCATGTAGCTGGAGATGGCTTCGCTGAGTTCGTCGCCAGCTACTCGCACCGATTCGCTCAGCACGGTGCCCTGCAAGCTGAGCACCGCCACTTCGGTGGTGCCGCCGCCAATGTCGACGATCATGTTGCCGGTCGGCTCGGCCACCGGCAGCCCCGCCCCGATCGCAGCAGCCACGGGCTCATCAATTAAATAGACGGTGCGGGCCCCGGCCTGCTGGGCGGCATCCATAACCGCCCGGCGCTCAACGCCGGTTACGCCGCTGGGAATGCCAATCACAATGCGAGGCGACACCAGGGTGCGGCCCTCGTGCACCTGGCGAATGAAGTGCTTCAGCATCAGCTCGGCGGTGTCAAAGTCGGCAATCACACCATCGCGCAGGGGCCGCAAAGCTACCACGTTGCCGGGGGTACGACCCAGCATTCGCTTGGCTTCTTCTCCCACCGCCAGAGGCTTCTTTTCGACCTGGTCGATGGCGACTACAGAGGGCTCCTGTAGGACTACCCCTTTGCCAGAAACGTATACGAGGGTGTTGGCCGTACCCAGGTCAATACCCATGTCGCGAGAAAATCTGTCGAAGAAACCCACAGGCAGTAAAGCCCCTACAATAAGAAAAAACAGTTGACTAACGTCAAGGCGCAACCTTGAGGACTAGCGCTGATGTCGATGTGGATTCTATTACGTTTCGTATCAGCACGTCCAGTAATAGAAATAAGTATCGGTTAGCGAAAAAACTAAGCTTTAGTAAAAAACTGCGATGCCGTGAGGCTTTGGGGATTTTTAAGCAGCCGTTCAATTTAAAGGAGCCAACAGCCTGATCCTAGACGTAAGGATTGGTTAATTAGTTCCCTACCTCCCCCCTGACCTCCCTAAGACTACCCTGTCTGACATTCCCCTGACGGATGATTAAGGTTTCGCCTACAATGCTTTGACGTGCGTTGGGCAAGTAGTGATGACGATTAACGTAGTAACCTTGGTGGGCCGAGTCGGCACCGATCCCGAGGTCAAGTACTTTGAGTCGGGTACGGTGGTGTGTAACCTCACGCTGGCAGTGCGGCGGCGCTCAAGCCGCGACGACAAGCCCGACTGGTTTAATCTAGAGCTATGGGGCAAGAATGCCGAAGTGGCCGCCAACTATGTGCGCAAGGGCAGCCTGATTGGGGTGAGTGGTGCCCTCAAGCTTGACCATTGGCAAGATCGCTCTAGCGGCACCGCCCGCTCTAAGCCCGTGGTGCGCGTCGATCGCCTCGATTTGCTCGGCTCTCGCCGCGACAACGAGTCGCCCATGAACGACGACGAGTTCTAGCGCCAGACTGTTGGTTAGCTCCAGAGTCTAGTTTTCCGATAATTCTTTCAAAAACTTTCGCCCCAGGGCCACCCTGCTGCTCTCACCCTAGGGGGTAGCAGGGCCAACTTCCTCTAGCCAGTCAAAGATTTGGCTGAGCTGCTCGGTGGTGACCAGGCCGTATTGCCACAGGGCCATGGGCAGTAGATTCGTGGTTTGCCCGGCTTTGCGCAATCCCATAGCGATCGCCTCAGACGAAACCGCTAGCTCCGTCTGGAGAAACTCGATCAGCTGCATTTGGCGTTGGGAAGGCATAGAGCACAGGACGGGTAAAAATGGTTAGCCCTTACTATAGCGGCTCTAATTGGGTTTTGCCTCAGCCTTGAGTTAGGCCGAGGCCATCACCTATGGCCGACTACCGGGGACGACTTTCGAGGTAGTCAGTGAGCCGGTTGAGGGTATCGTTGAGCTTTTCTTCGATGGTGGGCTCTGGGTCGGCGGCGGCCTCTTTTCGCTTCAGGCGCTCAAAGGTGCGAATGACGAGGAACAGCACCAGGGCGATGATCAAAAAGTCGAGGACGGTGCCCAAAAAGCTGCCCAAGCGAATGCCGGGGCCAACCACGGCCTCGCGCCAGTCGGTGCCGGCCCTGGTCAGCAGTGGGTTAATGATGGCGGGCATCAAAATGTCCTCGACCAGGGAGGTGATGATGGCCCCAAAGGCACTGCCAATAATGACCGCTACGGCCAGGTCAACCACGTTCCCCTTGAGGGCAAAGGCTCTAAAGTCAGCCCAAATGCTGCGAGCGCGGGCGCGACGCCCCCCAACACCGTTGGCCATAGCCATTTTCTCCCGTGCATATATCTATGACAGCTATACATTAGTACAGAGGCATAAGTAAAAGAGCACAAAAAAATTCACTTAGGTGGATCCCTCTGGCGGCTGAGGTGGGCAAATGACGGGTTTAAGGTGCTTTTAACCCTGCCTTTGCCGTCAGCGCTATAAAATTGCGAAAATTGCGGCGACCTTCCTTAGCAAGATGAAAGCGTCGGGGCGATCAGGAGTAGGAAAAGCCAGCACTTGCCCTGTCCGTTTCTTGACTGGTGGGTGGACGATTCAAACTGCCCAGGCCGAATAGATAGGGCACAATGGTTTACCTGGGCTTGCTGGGGACGAGCTGTATGTTTAGCCACGCTTTTTGTTGTCGTCGCCGTCCTATCCTAAACTGCACCTCAGGACGTTAGTGAATACGGTTTAGACCGAGGAGTTACAGGATGGATGCAGCCGCCCTCTGGCAACGCTATAAAGACTGGCTCTACTACCACGAAGGTCTGGGCTTTTACCTAGATGTCAGCCGCATGGGGTTTGATGATGCCTTTGTGGCCAGTATGCAGCCCCGCTTTGACAAAGCCTTTGCCGATATGGCCGCCCTGGAGTCGGGCGCGATCGCCAACCCCGACGAAGACCGTATGGTGGGCCACTACTGGCTGCGCGACGCCGACCTGGCCCCCACCCCCGAACTCAAGCAAGACATTCTCGAAACGCTGGTCAAGATCGAGCAGTTTGCCAGCCAGGTACGCACCGGCGGCATCTATCCCCCTGACCAAGAGCACTTTACCGACGTGCTGTCGATTGGTATTGGTGGCTCGGCCCTGGGGCCACAGTTTGTGGCCCAGGCTCTGGGTCCAGACTTTCCACCCCTGGCGATTCACTTTATCGACAATACCGATCCCGAGGGCATCGATCGCATTTTGGCCCGCCTCGAAGACAAGCTGCCCACCACCCTGGTGATTGTCACCTCCAAGTCGGGGGGCACCGCCGAAACCCGCAACGGCATGGTTGAGGTGCGCACGCGGTTTGAGCAGCGGGGGCTGCATTTTCCTCAGCAGGCGGTGGCGATTACCGGGCGGGGCAGCAAGCTCGAAGACCAGGCCCTCAGCGAGGGCTGGCTGGCCACCTTCCCCATGCGCGACTGGGTGGGGGGGCGCACCTCAGAGCTGTCAGCGGTGGGGCTGCTGCCCGCCGCCCTGCAAAATATCAGCATTCGCTCTATTCTCGGCGGTGCACGCGAGATGGATGCCGCCACCCGCGTACCCGACCTGCGCCGCAACCCCGCCGCCCTAATTGCCCTGGCCTGGTACTACGCGGGCAACGGCAAAGGCGAGAAAGACATGGTGGTGCTGCCTTACAAAGACAGCCTGCTACTGTTTAGCCGCTATCTGCAGCAGCTGGTGATGGAGTCGCTGGGCAAGGAGAAAGACCTCGATGGCAATCTGGTTTACCAGGGCATTGCCGTCTACGGCAATAAGGGGTCTACCGACCAGCACGCCTACGTGCAGCAGCTGCGCGAAGGGGTGGCCAGCTTCTTTGTCACCTTTATTGAGGTGCTCAAAGACCGGGCTGGGGAATCGGTGGAACTAGAGCCGGGCACCACCAGCGGCGACTACCTGTTTGGCTTCTTGCAGGGCACCCGCAAAGCGCTGTACGAAAACCAGCGCCAGTCGGTCACCCTCACCATTCCTGAGGTCAATGCCCACACGGTGGGGGCCATGATTGCGCTGTACGAGCGGGCAGTGGGCCTCTACGCCTCGCTGGTCAATATCAACGCCTACCACCAGCCGGGGGTTGAGGCTGGCAAACAGGCGGCCTGCCGGGTACGACCCCGCTCGCCTGCTGGAAGGCGTCGACCCCGCCCTGAAAAAGCGCTTGGCGGATGCAGCCCTCAACGCGGCCAAAAGTGCCGGC
>DASQNN010000442.1:0-4418 GCA_035644955.1 Nodosilinea sp.
ATGGGGCCATGATAGCGCCCCATTAGTTCAGAGGATCTACCCGCCGAGAATAAATAGCCCCAGCATGGTGGCGCTGTTCCAGGCGCTGTGGAGCACCATGGGCGAGAGCAGGTTGCGCGATCGCGTATAGACAAACCCCAGCACCGCCCCCAGCAGGGTGAGCGGCAGCACCTCCGAGAGGCTGAGGTGGGCAGCGGCAAAAATGAAGGCACTGAGGACGATCGCCCAGCCCGTCGATAGGTAGCGGGTCAGTGAGGGCAGCAAAAAGCCGCGAAACAGAAGTTCCTCAAACAGCGGAGCCGCGATCGCCGCCGTTAGAAAGAACACCAGCAGGGCCACGCCGTCTTGCTCTTCGAGGACCGTTTGCAGCAGCGGGTTGCTGCCCCCCTGCCCCTGCCAAATTTTTTGGTTGAGCAGAGCGACCCCAAACATCAGCGGCACGGCTACAAAGTAGCCGCCCAGACCCCACCGCAGCGCCGACCCCGAGGGTTTAATCCGGAACATATCCTTGGGAATGGGCCGGTAGGGGCGAATGGACCACCACAGCACCCCCAGCGACCCCGCCGCCATCAGCAGGTAATACACCAGCGAAAAAATCGCTCGGCCCCGGCTGCCCAGGGCGGCTCCGCTCAGGCCCAGGCTGCCCAGCACCAGGGGCAGCAAAATTTGCCCCACAAAGAAAAAACCGGCAATCAGCACCTGCCAAACGGTTTCAGCAGTCCAGGGAATCTCCCAGCCGCGATCGGCGTTGTGGCTCAGCACCGACTGACCGCCCCGCAGCACCCGCTGGGCCGCCAGCCAAAGGATCAACCCCACCCCTACCACGGCTCCCAGGGCGGGCACGGTACCGACCAGGGCCAGCTTGACCAGTTTGCTCTGGGCCGTGGCCTGCTCCTGGGCCTGTAGCTGGGCCCGCCGCTCGGCAGCGGCGAGATCGCCCCCTTGCTCCTGAATGGCGTAGACCCGGTCGAGGGCGCGGTACTCAAACCAGCCGTCTAGGGCCTCCTGTAGCCAGAGGTCATCGCCGGGGGCGGCCTGGTTGGTCTGCCACAGGCGAATCAGAGTATCGGCGGTGCGCAGGGTCGGGGCCGACGCGCGATCGCTGTCGCGCACCTGAACCCAGCGATCGATGGCGGCCTCGGGCTTGCCCTGGTAGGCCTCCATCAAGCCCAGGCGAATGTCCAGTCGCTGAATCAGCAGCTGCTGCTGGGTCAGCGCATTTTGCAACCGGCGGGCCAGGGGCTTGCCCGCGTTGGCTTCCTCCGCCAGGGAGTTCGACGGCCCATTTGACGGCACGACAGCTGCGGTCTCCTGCGATCGCCAGCGGGTTATGCCTTCGGTGGCCTGCTGGCGCACCTCTTCGTACTGCCTCTGGGCGGTAGCCACAGGGTCTTGACCCAGCAGCCCATCGCGCAGCGCGGGCCACTGGTCTTCGGGCAACCCCTCCCCCTTCCAGGCGCTGCCCTCTAGCAGCAGATCGGTTTGGTAAAGCTGAAGCTGGCTGGCAACCTGGGGCTCGTTCCAGCTGCTCAGTAGCGATTGCACCAGCACCAGACCCACCAGGGCCGTCAAAATGATTAAAAATAGCCGCCTGAGCGACAGCCAGGGCTGGATCGAGTTGGATTCGGAGGTCATGGGGCAGGTAATTAAAGGTCTGCAACGAAAAATGCTACCTCCATTATTCCACTGGGTTTGCCGGAGGGTGAGCCGATGGCGGTGGTTTACTGGGTTTGGGGCCTGCTCTAGGAGCCTGGGGCTGGGGTTAAGCCCGCTTGGGCAAGCTGTAGTGAGCCCAAGCTAGCCCCACCAGCAGCAGCCCCGCCAAAATCAGCGCCGCCCACCGAATGACAGGAATGTCGCCATGACGCATCGCGATCGCCACAAAAGCCCAGACAAAGACCAGGGTAAACGCCACATCCTGGCGCTGGTAGATCACCACGGCGGCTACCAGCGCTGCCACCACCAGCATGGCCACCGTCCAGGTTGTTGATGAAATGCCAAAACCGCCCCAGTTAGAGGCATAGAGGGCAGAGGCCACGTTGACAATCGTGGCGACCGCAATCCAGCTCAGGTAAGTGCTAAGGGGAATGTGAGCCATCCAGCGCCGCTGGCGAGACACCCGCTCACGGCCGATATCGAGAATGAGGTAGATACCAATTAGGGGTATCAAAATACCCAGCATCGCCAGAATTGACCAGCCAAACTGTTTGAGGCTAAATAGAAAAATCCAGATCACTTGAGCAATGCAGGCCGCAATCAGCAGCTTGTTTACCTGCTGAATGTGGGGGGTACGGCGCCGTTCTCGGTTGAACTGATACAGGCCGTAGGTAATCAGCCCTAAATAGATCAATCCCCAAATCGAGAAGGCGTAGTTGGCTGGGGTGATCAGCACTCCCTCCAGCAGCGTATTGGCAATTTCGCCAACGTTTTGCCCCCCGGGCGGAAACCGGTTTGAGAGGGTATTAGTAGCCAGGGTCGCTAAAATAGCGGCCAGAGTGGCGATGGCCAGCCCTTTGCCCGATTGAGAATGGTGCTGAGGCGTATCCATAGCGCTTAAAGAATGAGAACAAACGACTCTAAACACAAAAAATGTGGTTTTATCCTCCCCTGAGCCGACGCAAATAGCGACTACCTAGAGTTAGATTGAACAATTCGTCAGGCTTTGCAGGCTCATTCGGTTTTTTGCGATCGCAACCCATGCCTCGCCCTCCCCTCACTCGCCGCCGTTTCCTGATCACGACCACCGCTATGGTGGGTGGTCTGGTGGGCAGCATCATCTATCGTCACGAACGGTTCTCGCCTCCGGCGCCACCGCAACCTTTGCTCAAGGCGGCCCCAACCCTAGACGCTAACCCCGCTTGGCAATCTGCCGCAGCGGCTCTCTCAATGCCTACGCGGGTGCTGGGGCGTACCCAGCTGACCCTGCCAGTTTTGGGCCTAGGCGGGTCGGCCTCACCCCTGTCGCGACCCGGGGCCGAAGCCGAAGCCCTAGCCATTATTGAGGCTGCCTATGCCGGCGGCATTCGCTACTTTGACACCGCCGCCAACTATGGCCCCAGCGAAGAGCGGCTTGGTCAGGTTTTGCCAGCGGTGCGCTCTGAGGTTGTCATTGCCACCAAGACCAGCCAGCGCGATCGCGACCAAGCCTGGCGTCAGCTCGAACAATCGCTCCAGCGGCTGCGCACCGACTACATCGACCTCTGGCAGTTCCACGCCATCACCCACGACTGGGATATTGACACCCTGCTCAACCCCAGCCACGGGGCTATTCAGGCCGCCGAAGAGGCCAAGGCCCAGGGACTCATTCGCGCCATCGGCATCACCGGCCACAACAATCCCGAAATCTTTGTCAAAGCCCTGGCGCGCTACCCCTTCGACACCGCCCTGGTTCCCATCAACGCCGCCGATGTCCACAATCCGTCATCCTTTATTCGCCAGGTGTTGCCCGCCGCCCAGCAGCACAACACCGGCATCATCGCCATGAAGGTGCCCGCCTACGGTCGCCTCTTTAAGCCTGGAGCGCTCACGGGCATGGCCGAAGCCCTGGGCTACGCCCTCACCCAGCCCCAGGTGCACAGCTGCATCATCGCCGCCGATACCCTTCCCCAGCTCGAAGAAAATTTGGCCGCTGCCAGGGCCTTTCAGCCCCTTTCGGCCACTGCCCTAGCCGATATTGAGCAGCGCACCGCCGCCGATTGGGAAGAAGCCAGCTTCTTTCGGCGCTGGGCCTAGGGCGTCACCCAGTCTGCCCTCAACCGTAGGGTGCATCCGCGTAACGATGCACCACCAACCCAAAGCAATACTGGACTCAAAAATGCCTCTAGATTTCGTCGTCTAGCCCTTCTTCCTCGTCCTCGGGTTCTTCGACGATGACGGGGGCACCGTTAATGGCTAGCTTCTCTCGGACCTGGGCTTCGACCTTGGCGGCAAAGGCGGCGTCCTCGATCAAACGCTGCACTGTGTTGTCGCGGCCCTGGCCAATATTGTCGCCCTCGTAGCTGTACCAGGCTCCCTTGCGGGTGATGACCTCGGTTTGTTCAGCCAGGTCCACCAGGCAGCCCATGGTCGAAATGCCCTGGCCAAAGAGAATGTCAAACTCGGCAATGCGGAAGGGTGGGGCCACTTTATTTTTGGCTACTTTGACCTTGGCGCGAATGCCGTACTCTTCGGTGCCTTTTTTGAGGGTTTGAATGCGGCGAATATCGAGGCGCACCGAGGCATAGAACTTGAGCGCATTGCCCCCGGTGGTGACTTCGGGGTTGCCATAGGAAATACCGATTTTTTGCCGCAGCTGGTTGAGAAAGATCACCGTACAGTGCGATTTGCCAATGCTGCCGGTGATCTTTCTCAGCGCCTGGCTCATGAGGCGGGCCTGAAGACCGACGTGGGTATCGCCCATTTCGCCTTCAATTTCAGCG
>DASQNN010000443.1:0-3464 GCA_035644955.1 Nodosilinea sp.
GCGCCGCTGCTGGTTTTGGCGATCGCGATCGCCGGCCTGTTTTTTGACAACACCGCCGTGCGCGAGCAGCTGATGAGCCAAGTCGAGTCTACAATGGGCGGCACCGCCGCAGAGTTCGTACATACCGTGCTCGATAACGCCAACCAGCCGGGCGGCAACTCGGGTTGGGTAGCCTCAATTATTAGCGTCGTGCTGCTGCTGGTGGGTGCAACGGGGGTGCTCATTCAGCTACAGCAGTCTCTCAACATTATTTGGAATGTCAAGACCCGTCCCAACGTAGGGATTATGAATTTGGTGCGGAGTCGCCTGTTGTCGATCGGGATGATCGTCGTCATTGGGTTTTTGCTGCTGGTGTCGCTGGTTCTCAGCTCCATTATTTCTGGCTTTTCTGGCTACCTTTACACCTTGCTGCCGGGGTTAGACGCGCTGGTGCAGTTGCTCAACTTTGTGGTTTCTTTGGGCATCATCTCCCTACTGTTTGCCGTAATGTTTAAGTATTTACCCGATGTGGTGATTACCTGGGGCGATGTGTGGTTTGGGGCCGTTGCCACCGCGCTTTTGTTTACCATCGGCAAATACTTGATTGGCCTGTATCTGGGCAACAGCGGATTTGCTTCTTCCTACGGAGCGGCGGGCTCAGTCATTATTTTGCTGTTCTGGATTTTTTATTCGGCCCAAATTTTGTTCTACGGAGCAGAGTTGACCCAGGTGTATAGCCAGCGGTTTGGCTCTCAAATCAGGCCCAATAAATACGCCATTCCACAGGAATCAGAGTCTGAGTAATTTCCAGGCTCAACTTAACCTTAACGTAGCTACCATGGACTCTATTCTCACCAATAACAAAAGCACCCTGCGGGGCATTTTGGCCGTCTGCATGGTCGTAGCGGGCATTCTACACTTTGTTGCCCCAGACCCGTTTATTCGCATTGTGCCAGACTTTTTGCCGGCTCCAGCCGCCTTGGTCTATGGCAGTGGCGTAATCGAAATTTTGCTAGGCTTTGGCCTGTTGGTACCGGCAACGCAGCAGCTATCGGCTTGGGGGCTAGTGATTTTGTTTATTGCGGTTTATCCAGCCAATATCAATATGGCCGTTAACCACATTCCTATCACCGGTGTTCCAGATACCTGGTGGTTCCACGCCATTCGCCTGCCATTTCAGTTTGTGCTAATTGCCTGGGCTTACTGGTTTACCCGTCCTCAAGTGCCCCATCTGTCGTAAACACCCATGACGTCTGTGTCACCTGCTTCGTGGCTAGGCGTGACTGGTAACTTCTACGTAGCTACCAGCATTTGAGCGGGGGAGTGTCAGCTTTTGGGCTCTACGGACGTCGTTTACTGCCGAAATCTATCATTGGGGCGATAGGGTTGAGCCAGCGCCGTTGCTACCGTAGAGGATAACGCTGACTACTCGAAACGAATACTCGAAAGGCACAGTAAAAAGCGCAGCCATGGGCAAATGTCACTTGGCTGGTTTTGCTGATCCAATGCTATAGCATCGCTGCCGTAGACCTCATCCCGAAGCAATGTCGTCTCGGGAAAGCACGATGCAGGTCTATAAAAATGCCCCAAACAATTATGGCCCAAGATAATTTGATGAAATCCGAAAAAACTAACCCAAAACAAGCTGATTCTACGCAGGCTGCTCGGTCTAAAGGGCAGTCTGAGGAGATCGACAAGGCACCGCCTCCTGCTAACGACCCTGTGATTTACCTGCCGTCTAAGCAGGATCTTGAGCAAGAGGCCCATGCAGCAGCCCTTGAGCAAGATGCGGTTGAAGCGGCTCGCATTGGCCAAGCCCAAAACAGTGCTCTGCTAGGTGCTGAAGTACCGGTCAACAACCGGATGGCCTCTGGCGATCCCCCGACCGCTGGCGACCCCGATGCCATGTCGGAACAGGCCAAGGTGGTAGGCGAAGAGGCGATTGGCGGCACTACGCCCACCCCTGACCAAAACAATGTTGACGACATTGCTGCTGCCGTCGGCATCGACACTCAGGCCGAGCAACCCGTGGGGGTTAAGGACGAGATGGATCGTCGAGACGAGCAACGATTTGAGCTAGACCCTGATTCTAAGGACCCGGCATCTTCTATCTGAGTTTCTTATGGCTTATCAATTTCTGGCTGACAGTACCGTTGAAGCTAACGTTCGTCGCATTCTCGATGAACAGCTAGATAAGGCCATTCAACAGCTCAGTGAGACCTTTCAAGACACCCCGGAGCAGGCTATTCACAAAGCCCGAAAGCACCTGAAAAAGGGCCGATCAATGCTCCGGCTGGTGCAGCGATCGATGGGCAAAAAGGCCTACAAGCAAGAGAGCAGCTGTCTGCGGGACATTGGGCGATCGCTGGCGCCGGTGCGGGATGGCGCCGTTTACCCAGTCACCCTCACCACCCTGCTGGAGACCTACGGACTGGCCCTGGATGCCAACGGGTTTTCTAAGCTGAAAGAAAACCTGGTGGATTCTTACCAACACAGCCTGCACGAACTCAGCGATCGCGATCAGCTGATCGTGACCCTTATCGGCGACCTGAAAGATAGTAAAGCTCGGCTCAACCAGCTAACCCTTAACCAGTCAGGCTGGAAAGCAATCTCTCAAAGCTTGAGGCAAGTCTATGGTCAGGGGCAAGAGCGATTTAAGACCGCCTACGACGACGGTGATGACGAGGCATTCCATGAGTGGCGCAAACGAGTTAAAGATCTGTGGCACAGCACCTGCCTGTTGAAACAGGTGTGGCCCCCGATCATGGATGCCTTTGAGGCAGAAATTCACCAACTTGCCGAGCTGCTGGGAGACGACCACGACATTGCGGCGCTGCGGCACTTTTTGCTGAATCACTCAAAAGATGTGGTGGTAAAAGATGTTCATCTGCAGGTGTTGCTACCCCTGATGGAGCATCGACAGAGCAAGCTACACCACCGGGCCAGAGGGCTCGGGCAAAAACTCTATGGCGAAGCGCCAAAAGCCTTTGCCCACCGCATGGCCAGCTATTGGCATGCCTAGGGGCTAGGGCCTGGGCAAGGCTAGGAGGTGGCGGCCTTAACCCTTCTCCGGCAGGCGAAATATATCGGTAAACACGGCCTTTGACTCGGGCCGACGGGTGGGGCTGGGGGCATCATAGACCACCATCAGCGCATAGTCGTATCCCAGGCAGGGCAGCAGCACTAGCCCCTCGGCGTGGTCAGCCCCAATGATAAAAGGCAGGTCAAACAACACCTCAAGGCGGCCGCAGTCCTGACTCCATAGGGTGTCGTTGGTGTGCTCCAGCACGTCGGCAAGGCGAAACATCTGCATGGCCCCCTCCAGCTCCATGGTGGGACCCGCTAGCACCAGCAGGTCGCCATTGTGCAGGCACAGTTCGCGAATGCCCTGGCCGTTGAGATCGAGAAAATGCTTGCGGTAGAGGCAGCCATCGCCCAAATCTTTAAGGGTGAGCACGCCGGGCTCAGTCTCTTCTACCTCAATT
>DASQNN010000444.1:0-13504 GCA_035644955.1 Nodosilinea sp.
CAGCGGGTCTTCCTGGAAGGGATACAGGTAGCGGTAGAACTCCAGATAGTCCTCATCGGTGAGGCTGCTGGGCGACTGCTTCCAGGGGGCCTCGTGCTTGTTAGCGACTTCGCCGTCGATTTTGATCGGCACCGGCATGAAGTCGCAGTAGGTTTTAATCAACTGCCGAATGCGGGCCGGTTCGAGGTATTCTTCTTCGCCCTCCATCAGCGTCAGGGTGATGGTGGTGCCGACGGTGCTGCGCTCCGAGGCGCTGAGCTCAAACTGGGTCGAGCCGTCGCAGCTCCAGTGCACCGCTTCGGCCCCTTCTCGGTAGGAGAGGGTGTCGATTTCAACGGTGGAGGCCACCATAAAGGAGGAGTAAAAGCCCAGGCCAAAGTGGCCAATGATCGGGTCGGCGGCGGCGCTGTCTTTGTACTTAGTGATGAACTCTTCGGCGCTGGAGAAAGCCACCTGGTTGATGTACTGTTTCACCTCGTCGGCGGTCATGCCGATGCCGGTGTCAGAAATGCTAAGGGTTTTTTGGTCTTTGTCGAATTTGATTTCAATTTCGGGGCTGCCGATATCGCCGGAGTATTCTCCCGATCGCGCTACCATCGAGAGCTTTTTGATCGCGTCTACGGCGTTAGACACCAGCTCTCGCAGAAAGATTTCGTGCTCGGAGTAGAGCGCTTTTTTGATAATTGGAAAAATATTCTCGGTATGGATCGAGATATTGCCCTGTTCCAGAATCGTCGTCATGGCGGTGCAGTGGTGAATTCAGATAACGGTTTGCCTATGGGCAATTTTTAACGCTGGCGACGAAATGCACAAGCGGCGATTTCTGCACCAAGAGGTTCGGTTGCCCCTACCGGAGGAGCCATCAGGACCTTGTCTTAGACCGGCTTCGAGCCTAGGCAGCTATAGGGGTCGCCAACTTGGTTAGGCATTTACCCAATCCAGCTGCTATAGCTCGGCCCCTGAGGCCAATTTCTCTTGCCACAGTGGGTTTTACGCCCCTATGGGAACTTTAAAGCCAGGGAACGGCGGCGCTGCTGTGATCTAAAAGCAGCCGCTAACCGCAGATTCGGCTGGTTTAGGTCGTCTACAGATTAAACCGGCTTGGGTCCAAAATCCTGTCAGTGGGGATAGCGCATGCAAACGATAGGGTTAAAGGCCAATAGTTTAGGAGATTCACCGCTACTGCACAAAAACTTTGGATACCGACAGAGCCAATTGGGCTTAGGGATTCTGCTGGTTTTAGGGGTTTTGGGCAACTACTTTCGCTGGGCGCTTTTCTTTCACATAGATTTTCTTTTTGGCACCATTGCCGTGTGGCTGGTGCTCACCCTCTACGGCGTTCGCTGGGGGGCGATCGCCGCCCTGATCGCCGCCAGCTATACCTACGTTTTATGGAATCACCCCTACGCCATCGTCATTTTCGCGGCAGAATTTTTGGTGGTGGCGGGCCTAGCCCTGCGCCGTCCCCAGCACAACCTGGTATTACTTAGCGCCCTGTACTGGGTGATGCTGGGCATGCCGCTGGTGTGGCTGTTTTACCACCAGGTGTTGGGGTTAGACATCAACCAAACCCAGATCATCATGCTGAAGCAGGCGGTCAACGGCATTTTTAATGCCCTGGTGGCCAGTCTGCTGCTGGCCTATACGCCCATTCACCGCTGGTCGGGGCGGCCCCAGGCCACCAGCGCCCTGTCGCTCCAGCAGACGCTGTTTAACCTACTGGTGGCCGCAGCTTTTTTTCCGATCCTAATGCTGCTGGCCCTCAACAGCCACCGACTGGTGGCTGACATTGTGGCCGAAGAACAGCTCCACCTCAACCTGTTTTCTCAACCCCTGGTGGCCCGCCTGGAGATTTGGTATAAACGCCATGAGCAAGCCACCACGGCCCTCGCCGACATTGCCGTCAGCACCGCCTTGGCTAACCCCCAGTTGGCCCAAAATCAGGCGGCCCTACAGGCCCAGGCCGAAACCATTCAGGCGCTAATTCCAGATTTTCAGCATCTGATTGTGACTGACGGCACCAATGGGATTCTGGCCCATGCCGCCAGCGCCCAGGGTGGCCATCAGGCCATCAGGTTTCCAGCCCCCCCCGCTGCCGCGGACCGTGCCCCCATCCTGTCCTACGAGCGCCTGGAGGACGATGGGGCCGAGGGCAGTAGGGTACTGCTGAGCCAGCCCGTGCTCATTCGGGGGTCGGTGCAGGGTCGCGTTTGGGGCGAAATTGATCTAACTGACCTCCAAACCCTGCTGAGAGACACGGCCGCCGCGCTCAACTTTCAGGTGACCCTGATAGATTCTCACCAGCAGGTGCTGCTCAGTACCGACCCTCAGCGGCCCTGGGGTACGCTCTTTGACCTGCACCAAACCGGTGAGGTCATTCCCCTCAGCAAAACCACCTATCAGTGGTTCCCTAGGGCGGGCAGGGCTCCCTACGTCCTGCGCTGGCAAAGAGCGCGGTTTGTGCAAGAGACGCCTTTACAGGCGATCGTGGGCTGGACGCTGGTGGTTGAGTCGTCTGCTCAACCCCAGGTTTACCAGGTGCAGCAGGAGCACACCAAAAATTTGTTCATTTTGATGGTGGTGACAGGGCTGGCGCTGGCCGTCGCCACCTGGCTCAGCCGACGGTTTGTCAGCCCGCTGTTTGAGCTGGCCCAGGTGACCACCAACCTGCCGGCCCAGGTCCAAGAGCACAGGGTGATTCAGTGGCCCAACAGCCCCGTCTTCGAGCTGCGATCGCTGGTGCATAACTTTCAGCTGATGGCCATTACCCTGACTCAAAAATTTCAGGAATTACAGCAGGCCAAGCAGAGCGCCGAGGTGGCCAACCAGGCCAAAAGCGAGTTTTTGGCCAATATGAGCCACGAGTTGCGCACTCCCCTCAACGCCATTTTGGGCTTTACCGACCTGCTGCGCCGCCAGCCCACCCTGGCCCAGCACCAGCCCGAGCTAGACCTGATCAAATCCAGCGGCGAAAACCTGCTAGAGCTGATTAACGACGTGCTCGACCTGGCCAAAATAGAAGCCGGGCACATGACCCTCAATGTCACCGCCTTTAGCCTCTCCGACTTTATGGCCAACCTGGAAAGCGTCTTTTCGCTGCGGGCCAACGCCAAGGCCATTCAGTTCACCGTAGAGCGCTGTGTCGACCTGCCGTCGTTCATTCAAGCCGATGAGCGCAAGCTGCGCCAGGTGCTGATGAACCTGCTCAACAACGCCATCAAATTCACCGAGGTGGGGCAGGTGACCCTGCGGGTCGGCCGACCTGGCGGCAGGCAGGGATGCTGGCTGCGGTTTGATATCGTCGATTCTGGCCCCGGCATTGCCCCCGAAGAACTGGGGCTGCTGTTTCAGGCATTTTCGCAAACCGAGACGGGGCGGGACAGCCATGAGGGTACGGGCCTAGGCCTGCGAATTAGCGATCAGTTCGTCAGGCTAATGGGCGGCACCATTGAGGTGCAGAGCCAGCCCCAGCAGGGGTCAAGGTTTAGCATTGTGGTGCCGGTGCAGCGGGCTACCGCCGCTCAGATCGCGCCGCCACCGACGACGCGGCAGGCCCAGAGCCTGGCCCCCAACCAGCCGCCCTATCGGCTGCTGGTGGTCGACGACCAGTTCAGCAATCGGCGCTTGTTAGTGCAGTTTTTAAGCGATCTGGGGTTTGAGGTGCGCGAAGCCTGCAACGGCCAGGAGGCGATCGCCCTCTGGCAGAGCTGGCGCCCCCACCTGATCTGGATGGACATGCGCATGCCCGTGATGGATGGTTACGAGGCCACCCGGCAGATCAAGGCGCAGGTGCAGGGGCAGGCTACCGCCATCATTGCCCTCACGGCCAGCGTCTTTGACGAAGAGAAATCGCTGGTGCTCTCCGCCGGCTGCGACGACTTCCTTCGAAAGCCCTTTCAGCAGGCGGTAATTGTCGATAAGCTGGTTCAACACTTGGGCGTAGGGTTTATCTACGCCCAGCCTGAGACCGTTAGCGTGAACGCCGATTCCAGAGAGGTTGATCTGCCCATAGACAGCCTGGGATCGATGCCGTCTGGCTGGCGCGATCGCGTTTATCGGGCCGCCACTCAGGCCGATCGGCAAACCCTGCTGCAGCTTATCGAGGCCGTCCCGCCTGCCCAGGGCTCCGTTCGTCAAGCCCTCCACAGCTGGATTACCAACTTCCAGTTCGACAAAATTATATCCCTCACCCGCCGGGACGATGAGCACCATTCACAGTCCTAAATCCACGCCTAAACTGACGCCTAAATTCACGATTCTAGTCGTCGATGACATCCCCGATAACCTGCACCTACTGACGCGGGAGCTAACGACCCAGGGGTACGAAACGCGGGGCGTGCTCACCGGCACCATGGCTCTCACCGTGGCCCGCGCCACCCCCATCGACCTGATTTTGCTCGACATCATGCTGCCCGACATGGACGGCTACACCGTCTGCCAAGCCCTCAAGGCCGATCCCGCCACCGAGGCGATTCCTGTGATCTTTCTCAGCGCCTTAGACGAAACCCTAGACAAGGTGAAAGCCTTTACCGTGGGCGGCGGCGACTACATCACCAAGCCCTTCAAAATTGTAGAAGTGATGGCTCGGGTTGGCACCCAGCTCAGCCTGCGGCAGGCCCAGCAACAGCTGCAGCAGTTTAACCAAGACCTAGAGCACCAGGTGCAGCAGCGCACCCGCGAACTGGGCGCGGCCAACCGATCGCTGCAAGCTGAGATCCAGGTGCGGCACCAGGTAGAGCAAGAGCTGCGCAACAGCGAAGTGCGCTACCGGCTGATTGCCGACCACATGGGCGATCTGGTCTGCCTGCACAGCATTGACGGCCGGTTTATCTATGTCAGCCCGTCGTCTAAAACCCTGCTGGGCTACCCCCCCGAGGCGCTGATCGGCCAGCGGCTGATCGACTTTTGCCACCCCGACGATGGGCCGTGCATGCAGCTCCATTTTCACCCCCCCCTGGCGGTGAGCGAGTCGATCACCAGCTGCTATCGGTTTCGCTGCCAGTCGGGGCGCTACCTCTGGCTCGAAACCTTGACCAAGCCCGTGCTCGACGAAGGTGGGCAGGTGTTTGGCCTTGTCACCAGTTCCAGGGATGTCACCCGCCGGGTCAAAATTGAGAAGCAGCTCCGCTACGACTCGCTCCACGACGCCCTCACCCACCTGCCCAACCGCGACTGGCTGGCCAAACGCCTGGAGCTAGAGATTTTGCAGTGTCAGCGCCATAGCCAAAGCAGCTTCGGGCTGATGATGATCGACCTCGATCGCTTCAAGGCCGTTAACGATAGCCTGGGACACATCACCGGCGACAAATTGCTGATTGCCATCTCCAACCTGCTCAAAGCCTGCGTTCGAGATATCGACATGGTGTCTCGCTGGGGCGGCGACGAGTTTGTCATTTTTCTGGACCGCATCGCCGATGTCAAAGAGGCCATTCAGGTGGCCGAACGCATTAAAGCGACCCTGGAAAACCCGATTGAAGTCGATGGCAAAGTGATTTTTACCTCTGCCAGCATTGGCATTTTAATGGGTGACAGTGCCTACACCACCAGCAACGACATTTTCCGAGATGTAGATATTGCCCTATACCGGGCCAAGGCCGCAGGCCGCAACCGCTACGAAATTTTTGGCCTCGAAATGTACCAGGAGGCGATCGCCCTGCTCAACCTGGAAAACGACCTGCGCCTGGCCATTCAGCAGCAGGCCTTTGTCACCTACTACCAGCCTATTTTTGCGCTCTATACCAAGTCTCTGCTGGGGTTTGAGGCCCTGGCCCGCTGGCAACACCCCGAGCGGGGGCTGATTATGCCGGGCGACTTTGTCGACCTGGCCGAAGATACCGGCCTGATCAAAGCGATCGGCGGGCAGATTTTGCGGCAGGTGTGCGAAGCCATCAAACAGTGGGAAAACGACTACTGCCTCGATGAAACCTTTCGGGTCAGCGTCAACGTGTCGGGGCAGCAGTTTCGCGATGCGGCCTTTATCGCCACCCTCGACCAAATTTTGGCCGAAACCGGCGTGCGTGGCAATCGCCTCAAGCTCGAAATCACCGAGCGCGTTCTGCTAGAGCAGTCAGACAGCATCGCCCACACCCTGGCTCAGATCACCGGCCGGGGCATGCAGCTCAGCATTGACGACTTTGGCACCGGCTACTCGTCGTTGCGGTACCTCAGTCAGTTTGCCGTGCAGACCCTCAAGATCGATCGCTCCTTTGTCAGCCAAATGCAGCCCCGGCGCCAGGGCATTGTGCAGGCCATTATCGACCTCGCCCACAATCTAGAAATGGACTGCATCGCCGAAGGGGTCGAAACCGAAGACCAGCTCCAGCAGCTCCAGACCCTCGGCTGCGAAGCTGCCCAGGGCTACCTGTTTGCCCCGCCGCTGCCGCTGGATGCGGCCAGTCAGGTATTGCAGGGTTGGCAGAGCCTTTCGGCACATCAGCGTCCTAAAAGTAGCTAGAGGTTGAAATCCACGGCAGACGGTAGGGGGGTCGAAGACTGGGCGACCCCCTACCCTTGCGGGGACAGAGTTCGTTGCATACAACTGTGCGAGTCCCATCCGTTACTCTCGATCTTTTCTCAACCCAAAGCCTGTTTGACTCACCGGTTTCTTTAAGGCGATCGCCATCAAGCCACCACATTAGCTGCGCCTGCGCCCCAAGAGGCACCCTCAGGTTTAATCCGAGAGGATTGAACTTAGGGTTCGGCATTGGAAAAACCTTTAGATTGACGTCGCTAAAATCGGTCCAATGGCTGGAACTTTTGAGTCCCTATCGCGATCTACCGTTTCCACTTCAAAATGAACCCAGCTGTTAACAGGGCAAATTTTCTATTGTGACAGTTGAAATAGCGGAAAGCTGGCCAGTAACTACGGCAAAAGTAGCCTTAGATTAAGGAAAGCGAGAGGCCATCACCTTTTGCCGCTGGAACAAGAGTCATCAAAGCTATGCAATTGTCCTGCTTCGATATCTAAACGGTTTTCGGTTAACTTTCCCTGGTTCTTAAAAGACTCAAAGTTCTAGCCAATTTTTTAGGCAGCTTTGACAAACACAGCCCAGGAAACGAATACTCAAGCCACTCAAACAGAGATGTGTGAAAGCACCTTAAACCGAATCCGCTAAGGATGTACGTGTTCCCCCTTTGCCTACCTTTGGAGTTTTTTAAACCATGCCTAATTCTCTTCGCCTAAAGTCTGGAACAGCCCTGATGTTGGCCCTAGGGTTAACCGTAGGCGCAGTTGCCCCGGTGATTTCAGCCGCTCCAGTTATTGCCCAAACCCAAACTCAAGCCCAGTTTGCCGATGTGCCCTCAGGGCATTGGGCCTATCAATTTATCAATAGTTTGGCCGCCAGAGACATCATCGCCGGTTTCCCGGACGGTAGCTTTCGTCCCGATGAACCGGTAACCCGAGCCCAGTATGCGGCCATGCTGCGTCGAGCCTTTAACCAGTCCTCGGTGCGCGGAGCGACATCCTTTGTAGATGTGCCCCCTAACTACTGGGCCGCCGCTGCCATTCGCGAAGCCGACATGATGGGATTTTTGTCGGGCTACCCCGGCAACGTTTTCCAACCCGATCAAAACATTCCTCGGGCTCAGGTGCTGGTCTCCCTAGCTAATGGGCTGAACTATACCGCCAGCAGCCGAGACAGCATTCGCGTCTATCGCGACTCAGCCGCCATTCCTGAGTACGCGGTGGCCAGTCTGGCGGCGGCTACCGAACGCCGGCTAGTGGTCAACTATCCCGATGTGCAGACGTTGAGGCCCAACCAAACGGCAACTCGGGCCGATGTGGCAGCCTTTATTTACCAGGCCCTGGCCAGCCAAAATCAGGTGGCCACCGTTAACTCGCCCTACATTGTGGGGCAGCAGGTGACGGCTCAGCCCAGCCTACCGGCCGGCACCACCCTAGCCATGGCCTACGAACAGGGCGACAAGGTTGTCGTGCTTCCCTCAGAAACCGCCCCCCTGACCCTGAGGGTGACCCAGGCCGTAACCGATAGCACTGGCCGCGTTCTGGTACCGGTGGGCAGCCAGGTGGTTGGCGAACTGCGGCCTAGCGGCAACGGCTCGCAGTTTGTGGCCCAGCAGCTGGTTCTGCCCGGTGGGCAAAGCTTGGCCATCAACGCCACGTCGCAGACGGTCACCACTACCGAAACCATCCGCCGGGGAACCACCTTTGGTGAGACACTGGCTGGAGCCGTGCTGGGGTCGGGCGCAGCCGCGGCGATCGCCCGTACCACTGGAGACCAAAACGTCGGCGCCCTGGAGGTCTTAGCCGGGACTGCCACCGGAGCCACGCTCGCCAGATTTTTTGGGCGTGACCGGGTTGAGGTGATTGCTATTAACCCCAGCCGCGACCTCACCCTGACCGTCAACGAAACCCTGATCCTGTCGCCCCGGTAGTTGGGTGCCGACTCCCGTCACGGTTAGACGCAACCTCAGCCCCCCTTTGGGGGCTTCAGGCCGGGGCTAGAGATGTAACATCTCTAGCCCCGGCCTGAGGTCGTTTTGGCAAGTTTGGCACTAGCGGCGGCGGGGCCAGCCGTTGGCGCGAATATTTTGCGCGGCCAGGTCTACGGTTTCGGCAATGCGGCGATCGCGGGTTTCGGCTCGTTTGGCGCCGACAATCCACTCCAAAATTCCCCGCTTAGCCGATCGCGGAAAAGCCTCAAAGTTGGCCCAGGCCGTCTTGTTTTTCTCAAAGGCTGCCGCCAGATCCGCAGGAATCTCCAGCCGCTCAATGGCGTCCAGCGCTTCCCATGAACCATCCTGCTTAGCCGCCTCGATCTTGGCCAGTCCAGCGGGCGTCATCAGCCCGGCCGCATCCATGGCCGCTATCCGCTTTTTGTTCAATGCCGACCAGCCCGTACTGGGTCTGCGCGGGGCAAACCACAGCATCGTGCGTTCCTCGTCGAGGCGGTTGGGCTTGCTGTCAATCCAGCCAAAGCAAAGCGCTTCTTCAACCACATCGTCGTAGGAGACGTAGGGTTTGCCGGGCAGTTTTTTATAGGTGATCAGCCAGACGCCTTGGGTGCGCCCGTGGTTTGCCGCCAGCCATCTGCGCCAGTCGGCCCGGCTTTCAATCTGGATTGAGTTTTCGGGGGCTGGGGCAGCCATGGCAGAACGCAGATGACAGTTGCCTAAATTCTATGAGTACCCGCCCCCGTATGCCCGTCAACGTCCGCCCCGCTCGGCCATGCTGATGCGATCGCCCAGCTGCCGAATGGTCTGGGCCAGATCGAGGTCGCGCTTCAGCAGCTTGTCGATTTTGGTGCAGCTGTAGAGCACCGTAGTGTGGTCTTTGCCGCCAAAAGCATTGCCAATTTTGGGCAGGCTGAGGTCAGTGTGGCGGCGCATCAGGTACATGCCCACCTGGCGGGCCTGGCTAATTTCGCGCCGCCGCGAGGCTCCTTTGAGATCCTCAACCGAGACCCCAAACTGCTCGGCCACCGCCGCCAGCACCGATGCCGGAGAGGCTTCAATTTTGTTGGCGGGCGGGTTCAGCACCGTCATCAGGTGCTCTACGGTCATGGGCAGGCCCGAGATCGAGGTGTAGGCGATCGCGCGAATTAGCGCCCCCTCTAGCTCACGAATGTTGGAGGTGTAGCTGGCGGCAATGTACTCGATCGCCTCGCGGGGCAGCTGCACCTGCTCGTACTCGGCCTTCTTTTGCAAAATGGCGATGCGGGTTTCGTAGTCGGGGGGCTGAATATCGGCAATTAACCCCATCGAAAAGCGCGACATTAACCGATCCTGCAGGCGCAAAATCTGGTTGGGCGGCCGATCCGAGGCCAGCACAATCTGCTTGCCCGCCTCGTGCAGCGTGTTAAAGGTGTGAAAGAACTCCTCCTGGGTGTACTCCTTACCCTCGATAAACTGAATGTCATCCACCAGCAAAATGTCCACATCCCGGTAGTGGGAGCGAAAGTGCTGCATGCTGTCGCGGCGAATGGCGGTGATCAGGTCGTTGGTAAACTGCTCGGTAGACACGTAGGCCACCCGCGCCTGGGGCGCAATTTCTTGCCGGTAGTGGCCGATTGACTGCATTAAATGGGTTTTGCCCAGCCCCACGCCGCCGCACAAAAACAGCGGGTTAAACTCGCGCCCTGGGGCCTCGGCCACCGCCAGCGCCGCCGCATGGGCCATGCGGTTGTTGGCCCCCACCACAAAGCGCGAAAATACCGCCTTGGGGTTGAGGTGGTTGTAGCTTTCCTGAGCCGCCGCCAGCGTCTCCACCAGCGCGGGGCGAGGGGGCAGCGCCGGCGCTGGGGCTGGGGTCAACTGGCCGACCCCAGCCATGGGCAGTAGAGCCCCTGGGGCACTGTCTCCCTCAGGCACCACCGTCACCTGGAGCTCAATGGCCTTGCCCAAAATATTGTTGACCACCTGGGTAATGGTGCCCGCATAGTGCTTTTGCACCCAGTTGCGGGCAAAGGGGTTGGGGGTCGAAATGACCAGGGCGCGATCGCTCAGGGTTTGCGCCTGGGCGGGCTTGATCCAGGTTTCAAAGGTGGGGCGGCTCAGCTCCACCTGAAGCTGGCTCAGCACCTCTTCCCACAACCGATTCAGGGCCTGATCCACGGTTTACCTCTTAAATAATCGCCGCCCCAAGGGCAGACATATCGCACGGGTGAGCTAATTCGGATCGCCAACCCCCTATCCCGCTAGCATTCTGAAGCCAGAACTGGGGCTTTCCAAGGCGGTGCAACCGTTCTCCCGACGTTTGGCCGTGGACCGGGTCAGCCCAGGCAAAGCAGCTTCGGGGATCTCTAGGGTACTAGATATATGGTGAAAAGTGTCTCTAATTCTACATGTAGCGTTTTGACAAAAGCTGGATCCCTGAATGCCCCAATTGAGTCAGACGGCAGCGGCGTCCTGCTGGTTTATTGAAGCACAGGACCCTAGCCCCTGGAGCCGATATATACAATGACTACAATATTTACCAGCAGCCCCCCTCGCCCCCTTAACGAAGTAAGTGCCTCTAACTATGCCAGAGCCTTCTACACCAGCGTCTTCCCCACCCCATCAGATCTCTCAAGCCAGCGTAGTGACCCTGGGCCACCCGGTACTGCGCCAGGTAGCTCGCCCCGTGGAGTCGGTGACAGATCGGTCCGTGCAGCAGCTGATCGACCGGCTGTTGACTGCGGTGCGATCGGCCAACGGTGTGGGCATTGCCGCTCCCCAGCTGGGCTACCCCCTGCGGCTACTGGTTGTCGCCTCGCGCCCCAACCTGCGCTACCCCCATGCCCCCCTGATGACGCCTACGGTATTGATTAACCCGCGCCTGGTGGCTGTCAGCGATGACCTAGAACTGGGTTGGGAGGGCTGCCTCAGTGTGCCAGGGGTGCGGGGCCGAGTGCCGCGCCACGGCACCGTCGAGGTGGAACATCTCGATCGCCACGGCAACCCCCACCACCAGATCTGGGAAGGCTTTGTCGCCCGCATCGTTCAGCACGAAATGGACCACCTGGAGGGCAAAGTGTTTCTCGATCGCGTGCAGTCTGAGGCCGATCTTCTCTCTGAAGAGGCTTACCAGACCATGGAAATTGCGGCCCTGGGTTAGGGATTGGCTGAGCCAGGGGGGCAGGGCTGAGCGCTCGGCTTCAACCCCTGCCTCTTCAAACCCTGTAGATGCCCTCTACCCAGGCCCTTTACAGGGACCCAATGCACAAAGGGCGGCGCAATCGGGGTTTATTTCCTGGCAAACTGTATTTCAGAATGCAACGGCTCTGACCTGTTTCTGAAAAATATCCAACAGAACCAGGGTTATCCCCAACCCTTCAACTACCCTAGTACCTTCAGGAATAACCTCGGGCAGGTGCTCTGACCCGGCCCAGACCAAAGGAGGCAGCTTGAGTTCTCATCCGCAGCCCCACATCGTCCACCTCGATGTGCTGGATACCGACTACGTCAAAATTGCGGCGGGAGAACCGATCGCCGACGATAAAAAGCAGCGGCTCTCCCAGGATAGCTACGACTTTACCCGCCTCGGCCAGCACATTGCCCGCTATCGCTACGGCAACCTCGACCAGCAGGGGCAGGACGATATTCTCTGCACCCTCGGCACCACCGCCGGGCTGTTTACCCTCGCCGATGTCGAGGACATGAACGATCGCCTGCGTCAGACGGGGCGCTTTTACCTCACTCCTGGTGAGCGCCAGCAGGTGATCAACTGGCTAGCCGACGAGCTGGGGGTCGATTTGAACGGCGACTGAGGAGGTCAGGATTGGACATAGAATTTTCCCTGGTTAACGAATAGATCGCCGCCCGGTTCCCATAACTCAATGTAAACGAGTGTTTCAATCGAGTTACAAGCCGTAGGAGTGGCCCAAAATGCCGAAAAACCCGTGATACGATGCATCGGTAGCTTTTTTCAATGTGGAGTAAGCACCCTTGGTACTTCGGGTAGCAGTAGTAGGATCAGGTCCAGCAGGCTCCTCGGCTGCTGAGACATTAGTCAAAGCCGGTATTGAAACGTACCTATTTGAGCGCAAGCTCGACAACGCTAAGCCTTGCGGTGGCGCCATTCCCCTGTGTATGGTCGAAGAGTTTGACTTGCCGCCCGAAATCATCGATCGCCGCGTGCGCAAGATGAAAATGATCTCGCCCTCCAACGTTGAGGTCAACATCGGCAGCACCCTCAAAGAGGACGAGTACATCGGCATGTGCCGTCGCGAAGTGATGGATGGCTTTTTGCGCGATCGCGCCGCCCAGCACGGCGCTAAGCTGATCAACGGCACCGTTCACACCCTCGAAATTCCCACCACCGAGACCGGGGCCTACACGCTGCACTACACCGAGCACCGCGAAGACGGGCTGGTGGGCGATAACAAATCCCTCCAGGTCGATCTAGTCATCGGGGCCGATGGGGCCAACTCCCGCGTCGCCAAAGCGATCAAAGCCGGTGACTACAACTACGCGATCGCCTTCCAGGAGCGCATTCGCCTGCCCGAAGACAAAATGGCCTACTACGAAGACCTGGCCGAAATGTACGTGGGCAACGACGTTTCCCCCGACTTCTACGCCTGGGTGTTCCCCAAGTATGACCACGTCGCCGTCGGCACCGGCACCATGCGAGTAAACCAGGCCAAGATTAAGAAGATCCAGGCCGGCATTCGCGCCCGCGCCGCCAAGCGCCTGGAAGGTGGCGAAATCATCAAAGTCGAAGCGCACCCCATCCCCGAGCATCCCCGCCCTCGCCGCGTCGTCGGTCGGGTGGCCCTGGTGGGCGATGCCGCCGGTACCGTCACCAAGTCCTCTGGTGAAGGCATCTACTTCGCCGCCAAGTCGGCTCGCATGTGCGCCGAAACCATTGTGGAATTCTCCAACAATGGCGCTCGCATCCCCACCGAAGCCGACCTCAAGGTCTACCTCAAGCGCTGGGATCGGAAGTACGGCATCACCTACAAGGTGCTCGACCTGCTGCAAACGGTGTTCTACCGCTCCGACGCCACCCGCGAGGCCTTTGTCGAAATGTGCTCTGACATCGACGTGCAGAAGCTCACCTTCG
>DASQNN010000445.1:0-3042 GCA_035644955.1 Nodosilinea sp.
AGCCGCTCCGCGTCTATATCTCCCCATCTCCCTAAAATGCGCGTTCTCCAAATCCTCCCCTCCATTTCCCTGATCTACGGTGGCCCCAGCCAGATGGTGCGGGGCTTTGCCCAGGGGCTGGCGGCGGCGGGGGCAGAGGTAACTATTCTGACAACTAACGCCAATGGCGATTCGGGGCAGGCGCCTTTGGCGGTTCCCCTCGGAACCCCGGTGCAAGAAGAAAATTATACGGTGCGCTACTTTGCCTGCTCGCCGTGGCGGCGGTACAAGTTTTCGGCGGGACTGTTGGCTTGGCTCTACCAGCACGCTCACGAATTTGACCTGGCCCACATTCACGCGCTGTTTTCGCCTCTGAGTACAGCGGCGGCCATGGTGGCGCGATCGCAGAATTTGCCCTACGTGCTGCGACCCCTCGGTACCCTCGACCCGGCCGATTTGCAGAAAAAAAAGCGCCTCAAGCAGCTCTACGGCGGCCTGTTTGAAGCGCCCAATATTGCCGGAGCGGTGGCGCTGCACTTTACTAGCCCCATCGAAGCGGAGGTGTCCCATCGGTTTGGCGCTAAGACGCAGGATTGGATCATTCCCTTAGGGGTTCAGCCTCCGCTGCCGGTGTCTAAGAGCGATGGTCAAAAGATTTTAGCTCAGCTGGGGATTTCGCCTGACGGTCACCAATTGGCCCAGGGCGATCGCCCCCTCCTGCTCTACCTCTCTCGCCTCGATCCTAAAAAAGGGCTGGATCTTCTCTTGCCGGCCCTCGAAAAGCTTGCCGCCCAGGGGATAGACTTTCACCTAGTGCTGGCAGGGGGCAACCCCCAAGACCCAAGCTATGAAAAAGCGGTGGCCGATCGCATTCGCGCCTCTCCCTTGGGCGATCGCACCTCGCTTCCCGGCTTTGTTACCGGCGCTACCAAGGCCGCCCTGCTGCAAGCGGCCGACCTCTTTGTGCTGCCCTCCTACTACGAAAACTTTGGCATTGCCGTAGCTGAAGCCATGGCGGCTGGGGTACCGGTTGTGGTGTCTAAGGGGGTCTACATCTGGCCCGATATTGTCGCCAGCGGCAGTGGATGGGTGTGCGAGCTAACTATTGAGGGAGTAGCCCAAGCTCTAGCTGAGGCCATAGAAAGTTCAGCCCAGCGACGGCTGCGGGGGCAGCAGGCGCAGGTATATGCTCAAGATACTTACGACTGGGGCGCGATCGCGCAAAAGACATTGGCAGCTTACGCTACTGTACTTTCTCAGCAGCAAGTCGGTGTCAAACTCCTGTCCTCTAGGTAGCCCACGCTTGGATAGTGTCATAACCCGCACTCCCTGCCCTTGGGGAAACGGTGTATAAGATACGTATAAAGGTACGTTAAGAAAGCTATTAAATTTTTCACCCCTTAGTGGAAAATTTAAACACAGAGCGAGATCTACCCCCTAGCCAACGCCGAGTTATAGGTCAACCTCCCATGCTTCAGGATGCCAAAGCTGTTCGGTACTATCAACGGATTACCGATGCCTTCGTCGACCAGTGGAACCGAGGCTATCGCACCAGCGAACTGCGTCTTTACCTCGAAGGCTACCTAGCTGCCCTGCGCCACTCCGACGCCCTCGAACCCTATCTCATTCATCGCCTCGAAGAAGATACCATTCGCTACCTCAACGACCCGTCAAACTTCATCATGGCCCAGCCCGAGCCCGAGATTTATTGATTTTTGACACTACCCTATAGCGCTTTAGACAGGGACATTACAGCGATCGCCAGCTTCCTGGCCGCCAGCTCTTTGGCAATCACTACAGGCCCTGGGGCGGAGATGGTTAAGGTTTAACTATAAAGGGGGCAAGCCGGTTTACTGGTAAACGCTGCGCCCTTGGCCGGGCAAAATAACGAGCGATCGCGGTGCAATTATGATGCCTGCTGTTACCTCCAAGTCGCCGCCCCAATCTTCAATTGAGAGCACTTTCTGGTCGGGGCCTTCGTAATCAAAATAGCGGCAGGTTTCCGCCTCCGGACGGCGGGGGTTGCCCTCGCGGCGCATGGTAGCCTGTCCTGTTTCTCTCTGGTGATAGGTGTCGCCGTTGTAGACCAACTCCTGCGGGGGCGCAGCGCTGACCTCTAGAGAGTTGACTGGAGCCAGCAGCGCCACCGTAACCCAGTCGTCTTCTTCGACGGCGAGCCAGCGAATTTCGTCACCATCTTGCAGCATGTACTCCAGCCAGGAGAAGCCCCCCTCCTGGTAAATCAGCTTGCCCTCCACCACCCAGTCTTGGCCCATGTGCTGCACAATATCGCCAATTTGTAGCTCAAAAATGGAGGGCTGGTCAGTTAGGTGGCGTGAGGTCTCTCGGGTGGACAGCGATCGCCGCCGAGCAGGCCACCACAGTCCTGCTGCCGCCACCAGAAGAACCAGAAAAATGAGAATCCATAGAACAGAGAGAGACATCGCAGCAACGCCCTAAACACTTTGTAAAAACACTGTGTAAAAACACCTTGTCAATCAGGATTAAACAAGGACTCGGGGGCTGGAGCAAATATTTAGATGTTTGCCTGCCAAGTGTTTACCCGCCAAGGGTTTGCCCACCAAGTGTTTGCCCACCAAGAAGGGTTGAACGGTTAATCTTGCCGACCTCGCCGCGCGCGCCAAACTCAGCTCAATCATACAAAGTCCATCGAGGGTCATTTTGGTAGCGCACAATCACCGGGTTACTCAGTCGATTTACCTGCACAGCATCGACGTGAATATCCCCCGGCAGTACAAACAGGGTTGGCAGTAGTTGGGGCGTGAGAAAGCGGGGGGCTACCGGCAGGGCCAGCCTTGCTGGAGCAAGCTCAACTTGGCTAGCCAGCACAAACCCCCAGGGGCCAAAGCTGGGCACGCTCACGGTGTAGGGGTAGGTTTTGAAGGCGGCGGCGGCTAGGGTGGTGGCAATGCAGGCGAAGGCCTTGGGGGCAAAAAACGGGCTAGAGGCCTGGGTAACAAAGACCCCCGCTGGGCTGAGGTGCTGGCGAATTTGCTGGTAAAACCCCAGGCTGTAGAGTTTGGCGATCGCATCCACATCCGG
>DASQNN010000446.1:0-1735 GCA_035644955.1 Nodosilinea sp.
CGAGCTGCGGTTTTTAGACCTGCTGGCGCGGCAGGCCGCCGACCTGATCGAACAGCGTCGAGCGGTGGCCGAGCGCGAGCGGATCTTAGAGCGCGAACAGGCGGCCCGGCAGGACGCCGAACGGGCCAACCGCATCAAAGACGAGTTTTTGGCGATTCTCTCCCACGAGCTCAGGTCGCCCCTCAACCCCATTTTGGGCTGGTCTAGGCTGCTCCAAACCAGAACCTTTGATGCCGCTAAAACCAACCAGGCCCTGGCCACCATCGAGCGCAATGCCAAGCTCCAAACCCAGCTGATTGACGACCTGCTAGATGTGGCAAAAATCTTGCGGGGCAAGCTCGAACTCAGCGATACCCCCGTCAATTTAGCCCTGGTGATCGACGCGGCCCGCGAAGTGGTGAAAACCTCCTTTGAGGCTAAATCGATCGCCCTGCAGACAGCCTTGGCCGAGGACTGCCTGGTCAGGGGAGATGGGGCTCGACTTCAGCAGATCATTTGGAATCTGTTGTCCAACGCCATCAAGTTCACCCCCCCTGGCGGGCAGGTCGACGTTTGCCTGCAGCCGGTGGACGACTATGCCCAAATCACGATCGCCGATACCGGCAAAGGCATCAGCGCGGAGTTTTTACCCCAGCTGTTTGAGTCGTTCCGGCAGGAGGATGTTTCAATTACCCGGCAGTACGGCGGACTCGGCCTGGGTCTCTCGATTGTGAAGTATTTGGTTGAAGCCCACGGCGGCAGCATCGTTGCCGACAGCCCCGGCGAGGGGCAGGGGTCAACCTTTACCATACAGCTGCCGCTGCTCAAGTCTGCGCCCTCTGACCCGTTAGATGACGTCGCGTTCTCCGCCGAGCTAAGCCTGGTTGGGGTAAAGGTGCTGACGGTAGATGACAGCCCGGACAGCCTTGAGCTGTTGGCCACGCTGCTGAGTCAGTACGGGGCCGAGGTCAAGATGGTCACTTCCGGGCACGAAGTCTTAGCCCATTTGGCCAGCTTTGAGCCCAATGTGTTGATGTGCGACATTGCCATGCCCGATATGGATGGCTACACCCTCCTACAGCACATTCGCAGTTTGCCCCCCGAAGCCGGTGGCCAGGTACCCGCGATCGCGGTCACGGCCTACGCCAGCGAGGACGATCATCAGCGCGCCCTCAACCAAGGCTTTCAAAAACACATTACCAAGCCCATCGATACAGAAAAGCTGCTGAGCACGGTAGCCGAGCTAGCCCAGAGGCATCAGTAGGGCATCGGTAGAGGCAGTAGAGGCATCAGTAGGGCATCGGTAGTAGAGGCATCAGTAGTAATCGTACTCGGCCGCTGGGTTCAGGGGGTCGGGGGCAAAGGCCAGCCACAGCGGAAATTGCAGCAGCGCCAGGCTAATTACCGACTCGGCTTCGTCGACCACAATAAAGGGCAGGCCGTTGTCGGCGGTAATGCGATCGGCCCGCTGGGCCAGAGGCTCGGGCGCGTCGAACAGCATCACCCCCTGGCCGGTGCCAAAGTCGGCCCGGGAGATGCCCAGGCAGTCTTGCAGGCCCCGCCGCCACTCGCCCAGGCGCTCGGGGCTGTTAGAAAGCACCAGGGTGCGCAGGCGGTTGCCGTAAAGGGCATACAAAATCGACAGCGCCGCCGAGGCCACCAGCACGTTTTGCAGGCGGCTGCCCATGCCCTTGACCGCCCCCCGCCCGCCCTGGGTAAAAAACCAGTTGGAAACGCGATCGGCGTGGATCGGCTC
>DASQNN010000447.1:0-15420 GCA_035644955.1 Nodosilinea sp.
AGGAGAAATGCGATCGCCAGCAGCGCCCCCACCAGCAGCGCAGCGTAGCTGAGCAGCATAACGCTGACATGCATCATCAGCCAGTTGGATTTGAGCGCGGGCACCAGCGGCTCTGACCCCTGCATGGTGTCGGGCAGCGACAGAGTAGCAAAGGCGCTGATGGCCATGGCAATGGGGGCCGTGACCGCGCCCACCAGAGTGCTGCGGCTCATGCGCTCGGCCACCAGGTGCATGGCGGTAATGCCCCAGGCCAGGGCAAATAGCGACTCGTAGAGGTTGCTCATGGGGAAATAGCCTCCCTCGATCCAGCGGGCACCTAGCAGGGCAGCGATGGTGAGGTTGCCCACGGCCATAGCCCCCGTGCCCAGCGACGGCAGCAGCGCTGCCCTTGGAAAGGCGACGCCGCACCAGTAGAGCAGCATGGCAATAAACAGCACCGCAAAGGACGCATTGTCGAGCCAGCTCTGGAGCGCAATCAAATCCATAGGTTTTGTTAAGGGAGGATTCCTTTTCTATCCTACCGACTTTTGTGGTCTGAATTGTGGTGGCGGCTGGGCTGGGCTACTGGGGTGCCTCGGCCGGGGTCTCCCCAGTGGCTTCCGGGGGCGTTTCTGGGGAAGGTTCTGAGGATTCTGGGGGCGCTTCTGGGGAAGGTTCGGGCGCAGGAGTGTCGCCAGCGGCGGGCAGGGGGCCGGGGCGATCGCCCCGCTTGAGTACGGCAGTTACGTCGTAGCGCACCTGGCGATCGCTGAGCACCGTCGCCGTTACTCCAATCGCTTCGATCGCCTCAGAACTTAGCAACCCTGCCTGGGGCAGGGGTGGCAGCAGCAGGTTGTTTTCTACACCGGCTAGAGCTTCTAGGTTGGCAAAGAAATGGCCATTGTTGGGGCGCGGGGCTTCTCCGGTAGTGGCCTGAAACAAGTTGTTCTCCCCCAGCCTGCGGCTGGGCGCCGGAGCCACCAGGTCTGCGATTCCCTGCCCAACGGTAAAGAAGGCAATATCGCCCTCCAGCCAGCCGTAGGCCATGACTAAAGAGTCAAAGGGAGCCGTCCAGCGAGTGACCGGCACACCGCCAATATCCACCGCATCGACCGCAAAGCGATAGCGGCTCTCCATCACCGCATCGAGCTGCTCGAAGGTGGCGGTGGCAGCCTCTCGGTCGTTAGTTTTAACCATCAGCACCAGGGCTGGGTTGGGCAGCGGGGGGGCATCGGCAGCACCGGGCGCGTCGGGGGGAGTTAGCACACCGAGGGCAAATTCCCCCGCCATCCAGGGCAGCAGGTTTTCTTCGAGCCTGAGGCCGGTGGCCGACTGCAACCCCAGGGCTAAATCTTCGGCCCGCAGCGGAAACAGCGCCGAGAGCTGTTCCCCGGCTTGAAAGTCTTCCCAAAACTGTTGAAAGTCGCCCCCGGTCAGGGCCAGAAGCGTGCCTGTGGGCAGCCGCTGGGGCATCTGGCCGGCTTTGTTGCCGGTGGCAAAGGTCTGAGAATCCGGCTCTAGCCAGCTCACCCCCTGCAGATCCACGCCGCGGTTTTCAACGGCAACGGCCCCCACTACCCCCCGCTGGATCTGCAAGGCGCGCAGCCGACTGGGGGCAATCGGTGGATCAGCGGCCTGGGCCACGGTTTGAGCCAGGGCGGGCACGTCTATATAAAAACGAGCCAGAGCACGGGTCTCAGTGATTTGCTCAAAGGCTTTGGCCACCCCAGGGCGGTCGACCAGGGATTCGCCCCCTCGGTAAGCATCGACGGCTCGCTTGAGCAGGGGCAGCTGGGGACTTAGCACCGCCGTTTCGGCACTGAGCACAGCGGCGTAGAGGGGGCTATCGTCTGCCCCTTCGAGCTGCTGCAGGGTTACCCCGCGGTAGGGGTCGGCTTCGGCTAGCTCGGCCGCGCCCAGGCGGTTACCCAAGTCACTCTGGGCGCGGCTGGCGTCGGCAATGGGCACCACGATCACTACGTTGGAGCTGAGGGCTAGCTCTGGGGCCGGCAGCGAGGGGGGCAGATCATCGGTGGGAGCCCCAGGGGCGGGCAACACCGCAAAGGTAATTTCTGGGCCCACCCAGGGCTGAATATCGCGGGCAAAGGAGAGGTTTTGATCGGCCAGCAGGCGATCGCGCCACTGCACCAACAGCCGATCAAACTGGGCCTGGGTAGTCTCGGTACCAAACTGGCGCAGCCGCCGCCACTGGGCCTCATCACTGGAGAGGGCCACCACCATCAGCGCATCGGCAGGAATAGCATTGGCCCCGGCCGGCAGGGTCTTAGTGAGCTGCCCCCGGCGGGCGGTGGTCCAAACGGTGAGGACAACGCCGCTCATAAACAGCACGGCTGCTGCCATCACGAGCGGTAGCGGAGGTTTTTTCAGCAGCGGCCTGTTTTGCAACACCTTGGTAACCCCCTTGGGGGGCTCAGCGAATTTGCCCTGCCACTCTAGCAAAGAACGTTGGGGACAAACCAGGCGCTAGGGCGTGCCCTAGCGAAAGCGAAAGTCGTAGCCGACGTAGCGATCGCCGTCGTAGAGCACCACCAGCCAAGTCTGGGGGTCAAACTCCAGGGGGTAGGCCTCTCGCTCGGCGGGCAGGCCCGCTTCGGTTTTACCTGGCGACAGCACGCAGTAGGGCACGTTGAGAAACTCTCGCACCGTCGTTTTGGAAGCGTGCAGCTCAGTTTCTAGGAGCTTTTTAACCTGGCCGCGAGATATCAGAGCCTGGGGCTGCTCTTGCCGAATGCAGGTAAACGGCTCGGCCTGATTGGCCTGGTCTGCCTTGAGGTTGGGGGTAATCAGCAGCGCCGCCAGGGCCAGCATCGACCCACCCGCCATCAGCACCTGCCGGGGCTGGGGCTTGGCTGGGGTCTCACTGGGGGCGACAGCTCTAACCTGCCGGTGCCCTGGGGCTCTGGAGGGGCTGGGGCCGGGCTGGGGCCGTCCCGCCGAGGACGGGGGCCACGGCTGGGGTGACGCCAGCGACGGCGGCGGCGACGGCGGCTGATAGTGAGACGAAACTGGGTAGGAAGGGCGTTGAACCATGGCGTTGACCTTTGCTGTCTACCTTTGGGCAATCTTTGGGCAATGGGAGCGTTGGTATAGTGAGGATGTAGGATGATCCGGAGACGCGATCGGGGACGGGGGCAGGAACGGCTGTAGCTGCTGGTTGCTGCAACCAGGGGCAAAGACCGGTACCAACCTCGCCCCAGGGGAACGCCACCGATCAGCGGCCCGTGGGTACAGGCAATTGCCATCAGTAGCGCTTGTAGGTTGGAGTGCTCGTCAGTTAGAGCGCCTGTCGGCTAGAGAGCTGTCTGCCCCCTGGCACCACCCGCAGATGGGCGAGCCGACAACGCAGTGAGCAGGCGTAAATTTCTGAATATCAGTATAGTACAGATCTACTATTCTACAAGCGGATAGATACCTAGTTTTTTGTTACGGTTTGAGAAGGACTGCCGTGCCCCTACGCTCTACCCTGGGGCAGGGGTGACGGCGGCCAGGCCTAAACTGCTATGAACAAAACTATCGTTTGGTTTCGCCGCGACCTGCGGGTATCTGACCACGAGCCACTGCTGCGGGCCGCTCGGCGGGGCCTGGTGGTGCCGGTGTTTGTCTTCGATCGCGCCCTGCTGCACCACCCCGAGACCGCCTCGGCCCGGGTGGCTTTTTTGCTGGCGGCTCTCCACGCCCTCGATGCCGATTTGCAGGCCCTCGGCGGGCGGCTGATTGTGCGATCGGGAGACCCGGTGCAGGTCTTGCCCGAGCTACTGCGAGAGACGGGGGCCGACGGCATCTACGCCCACACCGATGTGGAGCGTATCTACGGTCGAGTGCGCGACGCCCGCCTCAACCAGGCCCTAGCCCAGCAGACCATGAAAATTCGCTGGTTTGAACCTGCCGCCAGCGTCGATACCCTGGTGCCCTACCCCGACTACCGCGAAATCTGGTACCGCGAGATGGGGCAGCCCCTGGTGCCCACTCCGGCCCAGGTCTTGGTTCCCCCTGAGATCCCCAGCGATCCGCTGCCGGGGCTAGAAGACCTGGGCCACCGAGCCGATCAAAAGCCCATTCCCCCCGCCAGCACCGCCGCTGCCCGCGCCCTGCTGCAAGACTTTTTGGCCGAAAAGGCCGATCGCTACTACTGGCAGCTCTCCTACCCCAGCGCCGAGGCCACCACGGGCCTCAGCCCCCACATTAAATTTGGCGTTATCTCGGTGCGGGAGTGCGTGCAGACCGTTCGCCAGGCGCCCGATCGCGGCGACCACCGTCTGCGCCGCAGCCATCAGCAGTTGATCTCGCGGCTGCGATGGGGCAATGGGTTTACCCAGCGGTTTCGCTATTTGCCTCAGCTAGAGCTGCGATCGCTCTACAGCCTCTTTGACGAGGAGGGCGACGGCGGGGGCTGGGCTTTTGACCCCGACCTCTACCAGGCTTGGCAGACTGGCCATACCGGCTTCCCCATTGTCGATGCCGCCGCCCGTTGCCTCATGGCCACCGGCGGCTACCTGGCCCTCAACTTTCGCACCCGCGCCATTTACGCCAGCTTTCTCAGCAACCTGGGCGGCATCGACTGGCGCTACGGGGCGCTGCACTTTATGCGCCACCTGATCGACGGCGACTGCCCGATCGACCACTACCAGTGGGCCATGCAGTCGGGCGTTACCCACTGTGTTGACAAAACCTGGACCCGCATTTATAACCCCGGCCAGGCGGCCGTAGACCGCTGCGACCCGGAAGGTGAGTTCATCAAGCGCTGGGTGCCCGAGCTGGTGGATGTGCCCGCCAGCCAGTTGGGCAGCCCGCCCACACTCTCAGGCTACCCGGCTCCTGTGCTCAACTACAAAGCCGCTCGCCAGCACCGGGTCAAACAGCTCGAAGCCCAGCGGGGACAGTTTCTCAATACGAGCAACCTGCTGCCGTTTTTGGCCCCCATGCCCCAGGACCTCACCCCCTTTGGCCTGGAGCTGTACGGTGGCGAGGCAGCCTGGGCGGCAGGGCCTGCCGATGCACTGTTTCCGGCGGCGCTGCCCCTGGCCGACCTTAGCCCTGCCGAGGCCGCTACCCTACGCACCTGGTTTGTGGCCCGTAGCAACAGTCTGCCGCCCCGGTCTCGACGGCGGCAGGTCAAAGCACCTGCAGACCCCGCCGGGCGTCAGCTTAACCTGCTGGAAATGGACTAGGCTGCCCCCCTTCTAAACCTCCTTAAAGCGGCCAAATTTTCTGCCCAGGTTCTCTATCCCCCTATCCTTGTCGTCGGAAAGCAAAGGATTTAGCCTGTTCGAGAACAGCTATGGAGGGTGAAATAATGGACTTAATGGGCATGGTCAATCAGGCGATCGCCAGCCAAGATACCGAAGCCAACAGTGGCCTGATGGGTTCCCTGCTGGGCAACTTGAACAAAGCCCCGGTGGAAAACAACAAGATTGGCGGCATCGCCAGCGGCCTCCAGGGTGTTTTGCGAACCAAAAGCAAAGGCAATCCGGGGTCTTTGATGGGTACGCTGCAAACGGTAGCCCTTACCGGAGCCGTTGACAAACTGCTGGGCAATGACCAGGTAACCGCGATCGCCCAGCGGGTAGGGGTGAGCCCCGCTATGGTCAGAAGCGTCACCCCGCTGATTGCCCAATTTTTGGTTAAAGGGTCTAACGCCAGGGGAGGCGGACTGCTGCAAAAGGTGGTCTCCGGCGAGGTCGACCTGGGCCAGATGGCGGGTCTGATCGGCATGGCCAACAAGTTTTTGTAGACCAGTTTCGAGGTCTATTTTTAGACCAGCTTGGGTGTGCGCCTGAGCAATTTCCAATCCAATTTCCGAATCTTAAAGACCGGGTTCCACCGCTAGCAACTAGGTTTGATCGCCTACTCAGCAGGAACCCGGTCTCTTTTGCAATGGCACAGCCTGGTGAAGTCTAGTAGAACCAGGAACAACGAGCACAACGTATCAAAGGCCCAGCTCCAAGCTAGGGGGCGCCGGGCCCTTAGCCTAGATTATTCACAGCTCCTAAGCCCACCAGAGCCGGACGGGCCGGAGGCCCATCTCACAAGAGCATGGGCATTCGAGTCTTGGAGGTTTCTGAAAGAATTCTTGTGGGATAGCCGTCCCGGCTGTCCACTCTTCTTCAACTACCGAAGCGTCGGGAGATCAAACCTGGCCATCACCCTCCACGCCTTTTCTCAACCCAACACCGCCCCCATCGACAGGGGCTTTATTTATGGTATGCGAGGCCCTGCGATCGGGGACGCTTGGGCAGGTTATGCAAATCCTACATGTCGCTCATGCGATAAAAGGATGGTTTACCGCAAAGCGTAACTAAAAATACAAAACACGTTGCTGAGTTTGAATAACTTAACCTCAAATGCCGCAGTGCAAAGGCGCAGAAATGTTGATTTTTGCTCGGCACTTTAGCAAGTAGAAGATCGCGGGGCTACGGTTTTGTAAAATCTGAACATCACTTCGCCGCCAACGGTTTAACCCCCTTAAGAGTCTGATGCTTAGTTCAGTTTTGATCTGAGCTCGGCACTGTTTTGAGGGCAAATTGCAGGCCAAAACCGGCTAAAAAAGCACCTATAGACATTTTTTCTGCCAACTTTGCCACAGTTTAGCTAGGCATTTTCTGATTTTATGGAAAGTCAAATCTTGGCAGCAGAAGAACGTTGATTTAGGTCAGTCTCAGATTTTCCGTGGAATTAACCCACTGGCAATCGGCCAGCGTCCAATTATTTTCTGTATTTAACCGCTTTGCATAACATGGGAGTGAGTGCAACATGACTCGACTAAATCGCCGTAGATTTTTAATGACCGCTGGTACCGCCGCAGCGGGTACTGTGCTGCTCCATGCTTGCAGTCAAGGTGAATCTGACTCAGCTTCGTCAGATACCCCGACCCAAGCGGCAGCTGGCTCGGTCGAGACCCCAGAAACTACTACCGCCAAGCTGGGCTTTATCGCGCTAACTGACTCGGCTCCGCTGATTATTGCCAAGGTTAAAGGGTTCTTTGACAAGTACGGCATGACCGACGTATCGGTCGAGAAGCAGGCCTCCTGGGGCACTACCCGCGACAACTTGGTGCTGGGCTCTGGCGGCGGCGGCATCGACGGGGCACACATTCTCACCCCCATGCCCTACCTGATCTCTGAGGGCATTGTCACCGACGGCAAAAAGGTGCCGATGTACATTCTGGCCCGTCTCAACACCAACGGCCAGGGCATCTCGCTCTCGAACGACTACCTCGATCTCAAGATCACCAAAGACAGCTCACCGCTCAAAGAAGTGTTTGCCAAGCGCAAAGCCGAGGGCAAAGAACTCAAGGCAGCGGTGACCTTCCCCGGTGGCACCCACGATATGTGGATGCGCTACTGGCTGGCGGCTGGCGGTATTGACCCAGACCAGGAGATTTCGACTATTGTGGTGCCCCCGCCGCAGATGGTGGCCAACATTAAGGTGGGCAACATGGATGCCTTCTGCGTCGGTGAGCCCTGGCCGCTGCAATTGGTGAACCAGAAAATTGGCTACAACGCTCTCACCACAGGCGAAATGTGGAAAGACCACCCCGAGAAAGCTCTGGGTATGCGGGCTGATTGGGTCGATGCCAACCCCAAGGCCGCCAAGGCTCTGCTGATGGGTGTGCTAGAGGGTGCGATGTGGTGCGATCAGCCTGAGAACAAGGAGGAAATGTGCAAGATTCTCTCCGAACGGGCCTGGTTTAACGTGCCCTTTGAAGACATTATCGATCGCTCCCAAGGGAAGTTCGACTTTGGCACCGACCGCGTCGAAGAGCTGCCCGACCTGATGCAGAAATACTGGGCTGACAATGCCTCGTACCCCTTCAAGAGCCACGACCTGTGGTTCTTAACTGAGAATATCCGCTGGGGTAAGCTGCCCGCCGATACCGACACCAAGGCGTGGGTCGATGCCGTCAACCGTGAAGACCTCTGGCGCGAAGCGGCTACCGCCTTGGGCCAAGAAGCCATGATTCCCAAGAGCACCTCCCGTGGAGTTGAGACCTTCTTCGACGGCATTACCTTTGACCCCGAAGATCCCCAGGCGTACCTCGACAGCCTCAAGATCAAGCGGGTGTAGTAGCCTCAGCCCTAGGGCGTGCTCCCTCACCCGCCTCCCCCTGCGAGCCGGGTGAGGGAGCGGCTCTAAATCTTTTCTGCTTTGCCTGCTTGATGAGCTCGCCCGTTTCTTTGCCCTAAGCCTGGAGATATATCTGCAATGACGGCACCCCTCGATATTCGTCCGGCGCGATCGCGCTTTAACCTGAAAAAGTTTGCCAATTCGTCTCTGGATGCGCTCAAGGGACTGATTCCCCCGCTGGTGGCGATTCTGATCTTTTTAGTCATCTGGCAATTGCTCACCATGGGGCCTGACGCCAACCTGCCCACCCCAGTGCGCACGGTGACAGATACTTGGGAGCTAATCATCAACCCCTTCTTTAACTACGGCGGTACCGATAAGGGCTTGTTTTGGCAGGTGTGGACCAGTCTGCAACGGGTAGCCCTGGGCTTTACCCTGGCGGCGGTGGTGGGCGTAGCTCTGGGCATTTTGGTCGGCACCAGCTCGCTGATGTACAGCGCCCTCGACCCCCTGTTTCAAATTTTGCGGACGGTGCCGCCCCTGGCCTGGCTGCCCATTTCGCTGGCGGCGTTTCAGCAGGCGAACCCTTCCGCTATTTTCGTGATTTTTATTACGGCAATTTGGCCCATCATCATCAACACCACCGAGGGTGTGCGCCAAATTCCCCAGGACTACAACAACGTGGCGCGGGTGCTGCAACTGTCTAAGTCTCAGTACTTCTTCAAGATTCTGTTCCCGGCCACGGTGCCCTACATCTTTACGGGTCTGAGAATTGGGATTGGCCTATCTTGGCTGGCGATTGTGGCGGCAGAAATGCTAATTGGCGGAGTGGGCATCGGCTTCTTCATCTGGGATGCCTGGAACAGCTCCCGTATCAGCGACATTATCATCGCCATTCTCTATGTGGGCATTGTCGGTCTGCTGCTCGATCGCCTGATTGTGTTCATCGGTGGTCTGGTCCTGCCCGAAGAGCAAAAGCAGTAGAGGCCCACCCCCAACCCCTCTCCCAGGGGGAGAGGGGAGCCAGAGCCCCTAGGGTGGGCATTGCTCACCGTTCCTATCGCGGCAATAGCTCACTTCTCAGCACACGCCGCATCGAACTTGTGATTCTGCCAAGGTCTGTGGTGGGCGGTGCCCACCCTACGGCCCTTACCCCAATCGCCAATCCAAAATTCTCGCGTTCTGCTGCACCTTCATTCCCTGCGTACCATGGCTGTTTTTGTCGAAGTTGACCACATCGATCGCGTCTTTAAGCTGCCCGATGGCGGTGAGTACATTGCCCTCAAAAACATCGACCTGCAAATTCACAAAGGGGAGTTTGTCTCCCTTGTGGGCCACTCGGGCTGCGGCAAATCGACCCTGCTCAACATTCTCTCGGGGCTAGACCAGCCCAGCGCGGGCGGCGTTGTGCTGGAAGGACGGCAGGTGATGGAGCCTGGCCCCGATCGCATGGTGGTGTTCCAAAACTACTCGCTGCTGCCCTGGTTGACGGTGCGCGAAAACATTGCCCTGGCGGTAGATCGGGTGATGAAGAAGCATCCCCAGGCGGTGCGCGATCGCATGATCGACCACCACATCGAGATGGTGGGGCTGCAAAAGGCGGCCCACAAACGCCCTGGCCAAATCTCCGGTGGTATGAAGCAGCGAGTGGCGATCGCCCGCGCCCTGGCCATTCGCCCCAAGCTGCTGCTGCTCGATGAACCCTTTGGCGCGCTCGATGCCCTGACGCGCGGTGGGCTGCAAGAGCAGCTGATGAAAATTTGCCAGGAGAACGAAGTCACCTGCGTGATGGTCACCCACGATGTGGACGAGGCGCTGCTGCTGAGCGATCGCATTGTGCTGATGACCAACGGCCCCGAGGCCCACGTCGGCCAGATTGTCGATGTGCCCTTTCCCCGCCCCCGCGAGCGCATGGAGGTGATCAAGCACCCCAACTACTACAGCCTGCGCAACGAGATCGTCTACTTCCTCAACCAGCAGAAACGGGCCAAACTGCACAAGGCCAAGCCCGTGGTGGCCGTGGCCGCCAACGGTCTAGAGAAGGTGAATCTAGAGCTGGGCTTTATTCCCCTGGTAGATTGCGCGCCCCTGGTGGTGGCCAAAGAAAAGGGCCTGTTTGAGGCCCACGGCCTGAGCAACGTCACCCTCAACCGGGAGCCGAGCTGGAATGCGATCGCCGACGGCGTGGCCACCGGTCGCCTCGACGCCGCCATGATGGTGGCCGGCATGCCCCTGGGCATGACCCTGGGCTACGGCAACCAGCGCCCTCGGCCCATGGTCAGCGCCCTCACCCTCAGCCGCAACGGCAACGCTATTACCTTTAGCAAGCGCCTGTTCGATGCCGGGGTGCGCACCCTGGGCGACTTTAAGGCGGCCATCGATCGCCGCCCCGACCAGGTGCACACCCTGGCGGCGGTGCATCCCACCTCGATGCACAACCTGCTGCTGCGCTACTGGCTAGCGGCTGGCGGCATCGACCCCGATCGCGATGTCAGCGTCACGGTGATTCCTCCGGCCCAGATGGCCTCGACCCTGAAGGCGGGCACCATCGACGGCTACTGCGTCGGCGAACCCTGGAACGCCCGCGCCGTCAGCGAAGGCCTGGGCGTGGTGATGGCGATCGACAACGACATCTGGCCCGGCCACCTCGAAAAAGTGCTTGGCGTCACCGAAGCCTGGGCCGAACAGTACCCTAAAACCCACGTGGCCTTGGTTAAAGCGCTGCTCGAAGCCTGCGAATACTGCGACGATCGCCGCAACCGTGAAGAAATTGCCGACCTGCTCTGCCAGCCCGAGTACGTTGGGGCCGACAAGGCCCACATTCGCCAGGGCTTCTTAGACCCCTACGATCGCGGCGACGGCAGCCAGCCCGAGCAGGTGCTCAACTACATTCAGTTCTTTACCGGCAAGGCCAACTACCCCGATGTCTCTGAGGCGGTGTGGATGATGACCCAGATGGCCCGCTGGGGCATCACGCCCTTTCCCCGCAACTGGCTGGCGGTGGCCGAGCGGGTGAAGCGGGCCGATATCTTTGGCCAGGCCGCCCGCGAGCTGGGGCTGGTCGATACAGGCCGCGATCGCCATCCCATCCACCTGTTTGACGGCGTTGTCTTTGACCCCGACGAGCCGCTGAAATACCTGGAGCAGTTCGCCATCAAGCGCGATCTACGCATCGAAGAGGTGCCGATGGATGCCGTGATTGTCCGCTAATCTTCTCCCCTCTGCCTGTGCAACGAACCTGCCGTAGGGGCTGAGCACTGCTCAGCCCCTACCCCCCACCCCTTCACCTACCCCAGACCATGCAAGTGCTAAACACTCCCACCCAATCCACCACCCAACTCCAGACTCAGGAACCGTTCCTGGTTTTCGACAACCTCTCCAAGGTCTACCCCACCCCCACCGGCGATTTCGTCGTGCTCGACGGCATTGATCTGGCCATCAACGAAGGCGAGTTTGTCTGCGTCATTGGCCACTCCGGCTGCGGTAAATCGACCCTGCTGGATATGGTGGCCGGGTTTCGTCAGCCCACCAACGGCCAGGTGCGCCTGCAAACCCAGCCGATTCAAGCCCCCGGCCCCGATCGCATGGTGGTGTTTCAAAACTACTCCCTGCTGCCCTGGCTCACCGCCTACGAAAACATTTACCTGGGCGTGAATTCGGTGTTTCCCAACAAGCCCGAGGCGGCGAAAAAGCACATCGTCATGGAGCACCTGGAAATGGTGGGCCTGGCCGATGTGGCCAACAAAAAACCCAGTGCGCTCTCTGGCGGCATGAAGCAGCGGGTCTGCATTGCCCGCGCCCTGGCTCTGCGCCCCAAGGTGCTCATTCTTGACGAGCCCTTCGGCGCGCTAGATCCGATCACCCGGGAAGAGCTGCAAGAGGAGCTGCTGACCATCTGGCGAGACCACCAGATCACGGTGCTGATGATCACCCACGACATCGATGAAGCGCTGTTTCTAAGCGATCGCGTCGTGATGATGACCAACGGCCCCGCCGCCAAAATTGGTGAGATCATGCTGGTGCCCTTTGCCCGACCCCGCGATCGCGCCCGCATGATGGAGGACCCCAAATTCTACGAGCTGCGCAACGAAGCCCTCGACTTCCTCTACCACCGCCACGCCCACGCCGACACCTAGGTCCAAATCCCCTTCGCGAATCCCCAGGATTCGCGGTAAGGCCAAAACCCAACGTAGGGGCAAACGGCGTTTGCCCGTTCAAGATTTAGCGCCGCGACGGCAAAAACTGCTATTGCGATCGCAAATCGGCCTGATATGGTTCCAAAGCATTATCCAGCGCCGGCAAAAATACCGGGGACGTAAACAGCGGCTCAAAGAACTGCACCACAGGAATATTCTCAACCCGAGGCAAAAAGTCTGACGGATTGGGGCCATCAATGTGGCGGCTGAGCACCCCAAACCCTAGCCGTTGGCTGCGGGGCTGCCAGCTAGGGGCGGTACGCTGTAGCCAATCGGCAAAATCGGTAGCGGCATCCATGCTGGCAACGAGCTGAGTGATCACGTCAGCCGGAGGCAGCGCCTGGGTGAGGTCGTCTAGGTCTTCGGGCTGGGTGACCCAGGCTCTTTCGAGCAGTGCCTGGCGCTGGTCGGGGGTTTGCCAGGCCAAAATAGCGTACTTAGCCGGAGTTTCGGGCCAAGCGGTGACATCCACAGGCTGGCCTTCAGCCAGGGCCAAAAACCCCTGCTGCAGGTCGCCGCCGTGGGTTTGCCAATCTTCGGCCGCGGCGGTCAGGTCGCCCTGCCACCAGCGCAGGCTGCCCCTAGCTCGGCGCAAAAATCCTTCCAGCGCTGGGTCTTGGGCCTGTTGCAAAAGCTCGCTGTAGCGCTGCTCCAGGCGGGCGTACACCGTTGGGTACAGGGTGGCAAACGGTTCCACATTCCACAACGGGCTGGTGAGCAGGGCGGGATGGCGCAGGATCTCTAGGGTTAAGGCCTCGGTGGCACAGTCGAGATCGCCGCTTTGCAGGCAGGCGACCCCCAGGCCAAAAAACACGCCCATTTTGGCGGGCACCAGGGCGATCGCGCGGCGAAAAGAGGCCTGGGCCTCCTCTACCTGGCCATTTTCAATCTGAAGCCAGCCCAGGTTTGATTGGCCAAATTCTTGGGAGGGCACGGCCTGGTTGCCAGTTTGGAACCACCCGATCCCATCGTCGAGCAGCACCTGGCGCAGGGTCGGGTTGTCGCCCGATTGCAGAGCAAACTCGCCCAGGTGATAGCCCAATTGGTAGGGGTAGTAGGGCTCCCAGGGAGCCAGCTTGTGGGCCTGCTCAAGCTGGTTGGCAAAGCGATCGATGTCGACAGGTTCGGCCGTGAGAGCCGAAAAGCCGCTGCTGGCGGTACCCCAAGCGCGGTGAGTGGGCACCAGCCAGAGGGTCATGGCCAGCGTCAGGCCCAGGCCCACCCCGGCAATCAATCGATGGCGTCGCGGGGTTGCGCTGATGTCCTCGGTTGTGGAAACGGGGTTGAAGGCACGAGCGAGCACGGCCAAGTAGAGGGCGAGGGTGCCTGCGATCGCCGGAATATCCAGCTGATAGTCGGTCAGGCTGATCAGCCCAAAGGCAAACAGCCCCGCCAGCAGACTCCACACCAGCACCGGGGGCAGCCCAGCGGGGGTGTCCTGCGCGCCTCGCCGCATCCACCGCACCGTCAGCAACACCAGCACTAGCACCAGCGCCAGCGCTACAGCGATGCCCCAGAGGCCCAGTTCGCCCCATAGCTGCGCCGGGGTGCTGTGCAGCTGAAACTGTAGCTCGGCATCGCGCCCGGCCCAGTGAGGACGATATTTTTGGTAGACCAGCGGCACGCTGCCTGGCCCTATCCCAGTCAAGGGATGACTCAGACCCATGCGCCATCCTGTGGCATTAGTCACCACTCGGTAGGACAGTTCTCCTCCGGCAAAGTTGCCCTGGGCCAGGCTGCCCAAGACCTGCCGTAGTCGAGGATTGGCAATGATTCCCAATACGCCCAACCCCAAGGCGGTGCCGCCAATGGCCAGCGCCAGAGGACGGGGCAAACGGTTGTAGAGCAGCGAGATGCCCACCGCGATCAGCCCGGTGACCATGAGCGCCAGCCAGCCGCCGCGCGAGCTGGTGGTGTAGAGGTTGAGCAAGCCGAGCACCATACCCGCCAGCCACAGCCAGCGCCGCCAGCCGCGATCGCTCCAAGCCAGCCCTGCCAGCAGAGGCAGCACCAGCACCAGGTAGCCCGCTACGTAGTTTTGGTGGCCAATGGGCTGCCAGTTGCGCAGGCTGGTGAGCCCAAAGTTAAAGGCCTGGTTGACGCCATAGCCCTGAAGCGTGGCTAACCGAGCCAGCTCAGGCTGGTAGATCTGCGTGGTCCACAGCACCAGACTAAGCAGAATAAACGCTAGCCCCAGGTAGCCCTGAAACCGCAGCAGGGCGTGGAACCGGTGGGGATGACGCAGCCAGCTGCCGAGGGCATAGAACGCGGCGATCGCCCCCACTGCCGCCCACCCATACCACCGCGCCTGGGCCGGAAATTCTGCGCCCAGGGTCGAGACGACTAGTCCTGCGATCGCCAGCCCAGCCACCCAGTCAAAGCCGTTCCTCAACCCTTGCAACGGTCGGTACCAGAGTTGCCACAGCAGCCACAGCAGCGGCAGGCTGAGCCCCACCTGCCACAAAAACACCCAGGGCCACGACACCATCAGGGTGCTGCTGCCCGGCAGCAGGGTGAACAGGGCGTAGAACGCCGCCCCTAGCAGGGCGAGCAGGGTGCCATCGCTAGGGTCTTGGGGAGCGGGTTTGGGCTGGGGTAGAGCATCCTCAGGCATAGCGGCGGGGGTTAAGGGGTAGACGACTCTAAATCGGCCAGGCGAGAGCCGTTGCGGGTCGGGTGGGGCAGGCCTAGGGCCTGGGTGCGCAGGGCTTCAACGCGGCGATCGAGGGCCGGAAATTCTCTCGGCCAGGGGGAGAATAGGTTGAGCTCGGCTACCAGGGTATAGCGCTGAAGGTCTTGCGGCGTCAGCATGAGGGTAATTTGCTTGGCCTGGTAGTTGCGGTAGGCAAAGGTCAGCGCCCCCCGATAGCCCTCGTCGGGGTTGGTGATGATCGAGGTGAGCCACAGCCGCAGCGGTCGCACGGGCAAACTTTCCTCAATCAGCAGCCTGTCTAGGTCAGGTGGGGCATCCTGGGGCCGAGCCGGCGCGGGGTAATTCTCAGGGTCGAGCCAGGCGGCCAGCAGCCGCAGCTCGGGGGTCTGTTGCCCCAGGCTCAGGTCGTGCGCTACCGCCTCTAGGGCGGCGGCAGGGTCAGTGTCCGCCAACAGCAACCCCGCCACCACCGGGCGCAGCAGATTGGGGTCGGCATCGACCTCCGGC
>DASQNN010000448.1:0-2583 GCA_035644955.1 Nodosilinea sp.
GACTTTCATGCCGTACATGTAAAACTGCTCTAACCATGCTTGTTGCGCTTCTCCATAGGACTCAATCTCCCAACTTTTAGCATCAAAACTCTGCGCTGTGGCTTGTAACTCTTCGGCAGACGGCAATTGTGACCAGATGAAAGCCAACTCAAGATCAGAGTACTGGTCTGAAACCCCTAATGCTGCCGAGCCAAATACAAAACACGCTTCAATTTTGGGATTCCCCGTGAAAGCAGGAGCAATCCTATGAGCTAAGGAAATCCGCCATGCGCTGTGTTCAGTCATGTTGAGGATTATGAGTTCTTCCGCTGAGACAATGTAGCGCACAGCCGGGTGACTATCAGTTTAGTTTAGCCGGATCAAATTGGCTGGAATGCTCAGGGCAGCGGCCCAAGGCGCGACAGGAGCGATCGCCGGTTGCGGGCAGCACTCACCATGGCATTGCCACCAAGGCCACCGACGATAAATGTGGCTAACGCTGTTCCCAGGTTATGGTGATTGACGGTGAACAGGATGGCGATCGCTAGAGCGATAAACACTAGGCCAACGGTAGCCGTGACCCAGCGGTAGGAGCGCGATCGCATACCCTCAGACAGTTCAGGCTTTTCCATAGCTTGACCGGCAGCTTGATCGGTGAACAGGATGACTGACCTGAACATACCCACCGGTTGCCAGGGAGCGGTCTATCAGCCCCAAATCAGTGCTAGCGCGGGCGCACCTTTTGCCTGAAGTGCTCAATATTCACCACCTTAGGAACAGCAGGGCTGACGGCCCCACCCCCAACCCCTAGCTCTGAGGCATCAGCCTCCACAGGGGCCAGCACAAACTGCCCCATAAAGCTGCACCCATGGCGGACCAGATGAATCACCTGGGGGGTGGCTGTACCCGATCGCACCCAGCTGACCCCGTGATTACCAATCACCAGGTGCTTATCGCGCAGAGTGCGGCCCACACCGTGATCGTCAAAGTACTGTAGAATCTTGCGGATGGTCTGAAACGACAGGTGCTGGCGCAGCCGACTGATAGCACGAATCTCAAGAATCTGCTCCCAAGAGTAGAGCACCTCTCGGTGGGGAGACTGTCCGGCTCGCTGGGGTACGACAATCCCAGTTTTTTCAAGGTAGGCAAGTCGACCGGGGCTGCTGCGGGCTAAGACAACGGCATGGCGGCGAGGAAACCAGTCCATAGCGGGCGCTCCAATACAAACGCTAGATATGGGGCAAACACAGACAACTCTACGCTATGGGTATAGAAATGTTCGTGGTGTGATGAACATTTTTGTCAGTTTTGCAATCCTTATAAGAGCAAAAAACTGGGGATCGCCTACCCTGCACTGAATGCAGCAACTCTAACGTTTTGTAAAGTTTTGTTGGCAAAACAGGAAAGCTGATCTAGGTCGCTTGTACTAGCCCTAGCCACCGCTTACGGGAGGAATTAGCACCACCTCGTCACCGTCTTTTAGCGGGGTATCGTCGGTAACAAACTGGAGGTTGAGCCCAAGACGGGTGCGATCGCGCCACGGTTCCAGTTGGGGATGCTCGGCCAGTGCGCGATCGCGCACTGCCCCCACCGTGGCCTCGGCAGGAAACTGCCACTGCGTTTCGGGGCTGCCGTAGGCCTCCTGGTAAATGGCAAAAAGCTTGACGGTGACGGTAATGGGGTCTGGCACTGGGGGCGATCGTTCCTAATTCCTTAAAGTTCTTCGTAGCGCTAGGTTCTTTGCAGCGCTAGGGGGCGACATCCACCCCGGCCAACCGAGACACCACCGTTTGAATCGCCGGGGCCAACGCCTGGAGTACCGGCGACAAAATTACCACACTTCCCGCCGTAATGATGATGGTGCGCGCCGTGGTCAGATTATCCCGCTGAAACTGAAAGAAGCGCTCATCCCAGCGCTCTACCTCCGACTTCAGCTCCTGGCGGCTCTGTTCTAATTTGTCATTCAGCTCCTGGCGGCTCTGTTCTAGTTTGTCATTGAGGGCCTGGCGGCTCTGTCCCAAGTCGCTTCTCAGCGCAATAATTTGCTCAACAACGTCGGCCAGAGTGGGTTCTCGATCAGGGGTCGTGGTCATAAGCACTCCTATGGTTCAAATTTTAGGTCAAAGCCTCCCTGGTGCGCAGAGAACGCTGTGGCTTAACGTTCCCAACTCGGTTTCAGTATTGGTAACGTCGCCTTTGGCCCCGCTGGGCTCAGGCCATAGTAAGACCATCCGAGTTTGGCTGAGGCAAACCCATGACCCGCTCTGCATTCCCCCTCCTGCGTACCCATCGTGCTGCCCTGTTGGCGATCGCCCTGGGGGCCGCCCTGGTTGGCGGCTGCGCCGAGGTACCCGAAATTGTGCTCCAACAAGAGGCCATGTCTACGGAGGCCGATTCGTCGATGGGCGGTGCTGCGCCCACGGCTGAGAACCAGGCCATATCCGCGGCACCAGACTCGGGTGCCGCGGATGTGGCTAACCGGAGCGGCATTATTGAGCCGGTTCCCAGCAATATCGGCCAGCCCAGGCCCCAGCTAGTCAAGCAGGCCAGCCTCACCCTGGTCTTGACTGATATCGACGCGGCTGTAACCCAGGTGCGAACCAC
>DASQNN010000449.1:0-2739 GCA_035644955.1 Nodosilinea sp.
CACGAGCTGATGTGGCAGGCCCAGGAGCGCTTTGCCGTGGTGCTGCTCGACGTGCGCCACCGCCTGATGGGCACTAGGGTGATCACCATCGGCACCGCCACCGAAACCCTGGCCCACCCTAGGGAAATCTTTAAAACCGTAATTCGCCACGGAGCGGTGCGCTGCATTGTGGCGCACAACCATCCTTCTGGCAATCTTGAGCCCAGCCCCGACGACCTATCCCTCACTCGCCAACTCCTGCAGGGTGCGCAGATTCTCGCCGTTCCGGTGCTCGACCATCTGATTATTGGGAACGGCGACTACCGCAGCCTGCGCCAGACTACCCAACTGTGGCAGGAAACACCCCAGGGTGCTTAGGGGTTATAACAAATCCGAATCCCATAACCCCTTCACACCTGTATTCAGCAATCCCGATAGGGCCTATAGCCTGGGCGGTTGGCCAAAGCCCAAAGGGGAAGGGTGAGTCAGAGATCAATCTCCAACTCACCCTTCCCTAATCGCTGCCGTTAACGCTGCCCAAGGCTCAGTGGATGGCGACCTAGATCAGCTCAGCAATGGGGGTTTCTAGCGCTGGAGCCACGGTGGTGAGTTCAAAGCTGTCGTTGATGTCACCCAGGGGGGTGGTCAGCGCTGCGGTGGCGATACCGCCGCTCAGGTCAATGACGCCGTCGATACCCGCAAAGAAGTTGGCCCCCTGGCTGGTAAAGGCCACTAGGTCAAAGGTCGTCTCAAACAGCCCAACGGGGCTTTCGAGGGTGGCGGCAAGAATGCCGTCGGTTAGGGTGCCCGCGCCATTGAGGTCCTGAACGAACCCGGCTACGTATTCGCTGGCCAAGGGGCCAAACTCGATGTCAGAGGCTACCGGCAGGCTCAGGCCCGAGCCGATGGGTAGGCTGGTGTTGAAGCCGGCCAGCCCGTCGGACAGGGTCAGCGACCCGGTGAGGGCCGAAATGGGCACAGATAGATCGCCCAAAAGCCCCAGGGAGGCAACGATATTGCCGCTGTTGAAATCTACCGCGCCGTTGATCGCACCCAGCAAAGGCACCGGAGCCGAGAAGGGGAAAACTGCATCGTCCTGGAAGTCGATGTCGGCCACTAGCTGGCCAAAGGGAGTGGCCAAGTCGAGGTTGAGGTCGCCCCCCTCCACGTCAATGGTGCCGCTAATAGGACCCAGGGCCGTGGCCAAATCGAGGGTAAACGCGCCGTTGGCAAAGGGCACGGTGGCATCGATGGCGTTGATGGCGTCTAGCACCAGGGTGCTGGCCAAAGCAGAGAGGTCAACGCTCTGTAATACCGCCGCCGTTTGGTCATCGGTCGCGATCGCGGCCTCTAAAATACCCCCGGTCAACGTTACGGTGCCGTTTGACACGGTGGCCAGGTCGGCAAACCCCCGCAGGGTGGCGGGAGCGTCAAAGGTGCCGGTTAGGGTCGTGCCGTCGGCCAACAGCAGATTGGCGTCAAACAGGCCACCGACAATAGATATTTGGCCGGTGGCCTCGGGCAGAGAGCCCGCAAAATCGGCCACCAGGTCGGCAAAGCTGGGGTCAAAGGCCGACAGCAGGGTTAGCACACTGTTGCTGCTGAAAAAGGCTTCATCGGGAATCAGCTCAACAACAGCTTCCTCCTCATTGAAAAAATCCTGGTTAGCTGGAAGAGCGGACAAATCGGTAGAAGACATAGGGAACACCCTTGCTTTCTTTACGGTACGTATGTGTGCAACAGGTTGTCTGTTGCTGGTAGCGCTAGGCCACCCATTGGTCTGTCGTGCTCCGCTGGGTATTGTGCCACAGGAATTTGAGAGTGCCTAGGAAACTTTTGGGCGATCGCGAGGTAAGCCGTTCCCAGTTCTGCACATCTGACCCGCGCTACCTTTGGAATTGGACCGCTGCCAATTAGCTCAGGCAGACTTGCGACCCGTTGGGGCCGGGGCTAAGGAACCGCGCTGCCCAGCCGCGCCCAGCCGCCCAGGCTATAAATCCACACCAGCACCACCGCCCAGTGCAGCAAAACCACCAGCCAGAGCGATCCCGTCATCCAGTACAAGCCGCTGAGCACCAGCCCCAACCAGCCCGCCAGCCCTAAAAACCGAGGGTCAGAAAGGCCAGCCTTGCCCCCTCGGTACAGGGTTTTATCGAGCACCACGTGGTACAGAATAAACGCCACCAAGCTGACGATGCCCCACAGCAGCCACCCGTCGCTGGGCACCCCTTCATTCGGGTGGGGCAGCAGCATAACCCGAAAGATCGTTTCTTCGAGGAGGGCGGGGGCAATCAAGCGGCGCAGCGCATCTAGCCCCAGACTCAGCGGGTTAGCAACGGCGTTTTGTCGCACCAAAAACCCATTTTTTAGACCATAGGGTATGGCTACTAGGCCGTAAAGGGCGATCGCCCCCAGACCCAGCAGACCCAGATGCCAGCTCAGCCCGGTGGCAAAGGCATCGGCTAAACGCTGGGCCACTCGATCCAAGACAGGAATACCGTCAAACAGCATTTTGAGACCAAACAAGACTCTAAACTCTGCCTATGGCCTCCGCAGTCCCGCCACGATCGCATTGACGATCACCGCATCGTCCCAGGCCGGGGGGTCTTCGCCAATCCGCACAATCACCAGCTCCTCTGATGGAATGACGTAGACCCGCTGGTGGTGGCGACCATCCAAATAAAACGTGTCGGCGGCAAAAGGGGCCGACGAGGCCCGGTTCACCTGGGGATAGTCGGCGGTGCGGGCCTTGAGCCAGAT
>DASQNN010000450.1:0-3451 GCA_035644955.1 Nodosilinea sp.
CGGGGGGAGGATTTTTGGTGATTTTTTCAATCTACCCAATTATAGATTACTGTGCCATCTCACTCTAGAGACTGAGGGGATCCATATGAAAAAGATTTTAACGTTTGATTAAGCGTCACATTTCTTTTTATATTCCCAAAAGAGGGGAGTGCTATGTTCCGGCCAGACGAAATACAAGCCTACCTAACCCACATCAGCGAAAACCATTCCCCACTGGAAGATACCCTGAAGCGCAACATTTTTAAGTACGGTTTTTGGCTTTTAGGAATTCCGGCCATTCTCTATGGCGCTGTTGATCGGGGCCTAGCGGCCTTTTCAACCCCCGTTGTCGATGTGACCGATATTTCCCATTGCTTAATCGCGTTGGTGCTCTTGTTTGGCTGGGTTTGCATTGGCCTGACCGAAGAGCCCGCTGCTGAGGCCAGCCTAGAAGGGGTCGAACTAGCCAATTCTGAAGCCCTAGCGCTCCATTCTGATTGCATCGCCCAGCAGAGCTATCGGTTGCCCTTTCCCTACCTATGTCAGGTCTATCATCTGCTCAATGTCAAACACTTAGAAGACATCCACCGCTTTAGCCTGGGCAACCTGAGGGTGATTAAGATCAGTCATTTTCACAAAACCCAAACCGGAGGTGAAATTCGCTTTAAAACGGTGCTTGACTCTCCTTTTAACGTCTTAAGGATGTGGCGCGACCCCAGTGTGGATGTCGATTTGACCATCCATTCGCCCTACCAGATCGAGCTAAAGGTGCCGGCTTACGGGCAAAAGTTTATTCGCGTTCTCTTTAGTGTGGTGCCCCTAAACGATGAAGAACACTACCTGAACATTCAAATGTTTAGCAACCTGGCCTGGCCAAGGGAACTGCTCAAGGCAGTGCTGCTGCTGGCCTCTAGCCTCACCCTGCTCGAAGACTTGCCCTACCTTACTCACCTGGCCAAGCGCAACTACGATGGGTTGTTTAGCCGCCCAGTTGAAAGGAAGCACCCCAGTCAAGCGATGCAGCTTTTCCATCGCTACGTCGATCTCTACAACGGCAGCTGGAAATATCAGCAGCTTCAGCTCCTCGATTAATGGTGATAATGATGATGAAAACCTGTCAATTCATTCTCCAGGCAGGTGAAGGGTATTCACAACCAGTAGGGTGCGATCGCTGAAGAAAGCGATTATTCCTGATAAGTAGAGAATCGGTAGAGAGACCCGTTAACCGCTTCATCACCAGCAGTTCTAGTGGTTGGTTAGGCTTGATTTTTGAAATTCCCGTAGAGTGCATAGCGCTCAGGCGAGGCTCTGGCAACGCGAAGCAATGCACTACGCAGGGACTGAACTATAGTGAGCCATCAAACTCTGATGGCTCACTTTTACTATTGACCTTCTGATTGAAACAACTGTAGTGCAATGCTCCGATCTCAGCCGTGCTCGTCTTGGAGCCCTAATCCTTAAGAGGATTCTAAGCATTAATAGGCTACTAAACCGAAATCAGTAGTATTTAGAGAGCGTCAGCCAGCCGCTTGATAGCTGATGCTTTGGTCAAAGTTTTAAACTCGTCGCGCTAGATAGCTCAAACGGTGGCTGTAGCGACGTTAGAAGGTGGCTTTCACCCGGTAGGATACTACAGGATATACCAAGTCCAGCTCGGGATCTGGAGTTTCCTACCGGCAAAACTCCACTTCTGGACTTGAATTTGGTTAATCTAACGCTTTAGCGCATGCGCCCAGAAAGGCGAGGTTTGCAGCGGTCTATGGAATTACCAACGGAGTAGCGATTATGGTTGCGATTACATCAGTTCACGGCAGGCAGATTCTCGACTCGCGGGGCAATCCTACAGTTGAGGTCGATGTGGTGCTGGAGGGTGGGGCTAAGGGCCGGGCTGGCGTACCTTCGGGAGCCTCCACGGGCATTCGCGAAGCCTTAGAACTGCGCGATGGCGACAAGTCTCTCTACGGCGGCAAAGGCGTACTCAAGGCCGTTGCCAACGTCAACGACACCATTGCCCCCGCCATCCTGGGCATGGATGCTATGGACCTGTCCGCCGTTGACCACAAAATGCTGGCCCTAGACGGCACCGACAACAAGGGCACCCTGGGTGCCAACGCCATTTTGGGGGTGTCTATGGCCGTGGCTCGCGCCGCTGCCGTCGCCGCCGACATTCCCCTCTACGTGCACCTGGGCGGCCCCGACTCGGTGCTGCTGCCGGTGCCCTGCTTCAACATCATCAACGGCGGTGCCCACGCCGACAACAGCGTTGACTTTCAAGAATTTATGATTGCCCCGGTGGGTGCCCCAACCTTCTCCGAGGCGCTGCGCTACGGGGCCGAGGTCTACCACGCCCTCAAGGCCGTGCTCCACGATGCGGGCTACAGTACCGCTATTGGCGACGAAGGCGGCTTTGCCCCCAACCTCAAGAGCAACGTGGAAGCGATCGAGGTGATTCTCAAGGGCATTGAGAAAGCTGGTCTGCGGCCTGGGGATGACATTGCGATCGCCCTGGACCCCGCCGTCAGCGAACTCTACCAGGAAGACGGTAGCTACCTGTTTTACAAATCCGACAACAGCCGCAAATCGACCGACGACATGATTGCCCTGTGGGAAAGCTGGGTTAACCAGTTCCCCATTGTCTCGATCGAAGACGGCCTGGGCGAGCAGGACTGGGCGGGCTGGCAGGCGATGACCCAGCGGCTGGGCGATCGCATTCAGCTAGTCGGCGACGATGCCTTTGTCACCAACCCCGCCATCATTGCCCAGGCGATCAAAGACGGCGTCGGCAACTCGACCCTGATCAAGGTCAACCAGATCGGCTCGATTACTGAGACCTTAGAGGCGATCAAAATGTCCCACGATGCGGGCTACACCTGCATGGTCAGCCACCGCTCGGGCGAAACCCCCGACGACTTCATCGCCGACCTGGTGGTAGGAGCCATGACCGGCCAGATCAAATCCGGTGCCCCCTGTCGCGGCGAGCGCCTCTCTAAGTACAACCAGCTCCTCCGCATTGAAGAAGAGCTGGGCGATCGGGCCAAGTACGCTGGCGTCGATACCTTTAAGCGCAAAGCCCTGGTCTAACCCCCTAACGAATAGGGTTCAGGGTTTAGGGTATACGGTTCACGGCAGGCCGTGAACCTGAAACCTTGAACCCTGACCCCCACTGATTGGTCACCTTTGGTCTGTCACCTTTGGCTTGGCAGACTACTAGTGGGTCATTTGCTGTGAGTATAGCCATTCTGGAGCGGCTAATTGCTTCAAGGATTCAGGCATGCAGCTATTGGATAATAGCCATTTACATGACAAATGACCCACTAGGGCTGTAAATACTGCCGAAAAAACTCAATCTGTAGCTGCGCCGCCTGGGGCTGATAGCCTGACCCATAGAGGCTGTGGCCCACCCCCTCAAACTCGTACAGCGTCACCGGAATCTCGGCCAGGTCAATGACATCGTGGAAGTTGCGGGCCACGT
>DASQNN010000451.1:0-3389 GCA_035644955.1 Nodosilinea sp.
AGGGTGAAGGTGCGGCTGGTGAGGTCAAAGACATTGGTGCCCGAAATATCCGACGGCAGAATGTCGGGGGTGAGCTGAATGCGGCCAAAGTCGGCCTGAATTAGCCGCGATAGGGCGCGCACCAGCAGGGTTTTGCCGGTGCCGGGCACCCCTTCGAGAATGACGTGCCCCCCCGCCAGCAAAGCCACCAATAGCTCCTGCACCAAGGGTTCTTGGCCCACCACTACGCCGCTGAGGGTTTGGCCAATGCGGGCGATCGCCGCCTGTAGGTCGTTTTGTCGATCACTGGGGCGCTCAGTCATGGCCGGTGGGTGTCTCCTGGGGTGTTTCCTGGGGGGGTTATCTCTGGGGCAGCGACGCTGGGGTAATGAAGGGATTGTAACCGCTTGAGCCAGTTGCGCAGCTGGCTTTCGCCCTTGGGGATAGGAGGGTGCAGAACTGCGGCCAGGTCTATGGCGGAGCGACTCCGCTGAACATTCCAGGCCGCTTGCAGTTGCTCGATAGGAAGGGGGGTAGCCCCTAAACCCAGCTCCTTTTGCAGCCGCACGCGCTCGGCCTGGCTGAGGGTTTGCACCACAAAGTCGTGGCTGCCCGCCTTGTGCAGCACCCCGGCCAGGGCCTGAATGTAGGCTCGGCTGTTGTCGATCGCAGGAGCGACCAGGGCGCGTCGCTGGCCCAGCCTGCGGTTGAAGGCCAGCAGGGCCAGCAGCGTAACGGCCAGAGCCTGAACAGCCAGCAGGAGCAGCGGAGTGCGAGCCACATAGTTGAGCCAGCTGTCGCCACCGACGGCGGCAGCGATCGCCTCCTGATCGCGATAGCCGTGCAGGTATTCGTCTACCCACACCCGTCCGCCGTCACCGCCCACCAGCTCGGTCAGCAGGGCAAAATTGCCCGGCTCGTTCAAGTAGGCATTGGCCCCCAGATGGGGTGTTGCCACCATCGTCACCTGTCCCGTCGACCTGGATGACGTAAAGCCCTGACGCCAGACCACCGCGCCATACTCATCCTCTAAATCTACGCCCAGCTTTGGCCCCCGACTGTAGCGCCGGCGGGTGTCAACCTTCACCGTGCCGACGTCACTGGTCAATGTCTGCGAAAATGGAGCCGCCGTAGCCGGTACCTTCACCCCCAGCACCACCAGGCGGTGACCCGCCTCGATCCAGTCAGGCATCCAGGGCAGCAGGGCCGGCAGGGCCGACTGGTCGATAAACCCCGGCAGCACCGCCACCAGGGTTTCTGGGGCGACCGCCGGATTTTGAACCAGGGTGACGGTTGCCTCCTCTAGCTCCTCTAGCTGTTGAATTAACGCTTCCACCGGGCGCTGCCAGCGCTGCACCGCGATGCCCTGCTGCTCTAGGGATGCGTACCAGGCGCTATAGCCCGCTGGCCCTCGGTGCCAGGTCGAGCCACTGTCTAAGCGACTGGTGGCGGGGGCGCTAACCATGAGCAGCCCCAGCAGCAGCGCCAGGGCCAGCAATCCCACTATCAAAGTGCGGCGGTTCCAGGGGAGCGATCGCATCACGACTGGGCAATCTCCTGGTAGGCGCGGCGGCAGCGCTGGTAGGTTTCCTCAGTCGCCAGGGCCTCGCCGTAGGTAATGCGCTCGTGGGTGCGAATCAACAGCTCGTAGGGACGGTTGGGGGGAGCGGGGAGGCAGGCCAGGTATTCGCCATCGGTGCGACTGGCTCGGTAGAGCACGGTTTCGGTGTCGTTGAGCCGGGCCAAACCCGCCATGTAGAGGGCCGTGCAGGCGGCGGCATAGTTACCCTGCTGGGCCAGCCGCTGGGCCTCACGCCACCAGTAGGTGGCCTGCTTTAGCGCCGCCTCCGAGGGCGTAGCTCTCTGCGTTGCCCCAGCCCCCCTGAGCTGGCGCTGGTTTAGGTAGGCGACAATGCTCCGGTACAGCAGCCAGCCCACCCACAGCGCCAAAGCCGCCACCATAAGCCAAAACAGGCCCCGCGCCAGCGGCTCTAGCCAGGGCCAGCGGGGTGTCTCAGGGCGATCGACATCGACCCGAGAAAACTGGTACTCAAACCACTCCCCCAGGTTCTGCCCCCCCTGTCGAATTTGCCAGGCGAGAGAGTTGGGGCGATGGGGCATGGCGGGCATGGCGAGAGTCAGGCAAAGCTGGCCCCATTATGGCTCAGGAATTGGCCGATCCAGCCCCTCAGAGCTGGGGGTTCGGGATAAGGTTATTTGCGGGCGATCGCTCTCTCGTAGGCCGGGTCGTGCTCGGCAAAGCTCAGCACCACTACTCGTCGGGGAGTCGGAGCGTTATAGATACGGTAAACCAGGCGATAGGCAACCCCATTCCAAGTAATTTCCAACGCCCGGTAGCCCGATAGTTCTCCCTTCAGGTCATGACTGGGCACCCGACGAGTTTTGTAGGGATCCAAGGCGAGAATCTGTTGATATCGGGGTAAATCTTCCCGCAGCAGCACAGGCAGCTCAATGAGATCTTGCTGCGTCACCCCCTGATGCAGCTGGACCTTATGCCTAATCTTGGTAGCCACGAGCTTTGAGCCAGCTATTGAGCGCCTCTTCATCCACCTCTTCACCCTCTTCAATCACCGTCACCCACTGGGTCGGATCGTCGAGGTCTGGAATGCGCTCCACCGCACGCGCTTCGGCGGAGCGATTGGCTAGGGGCGGCACAGCGTCGCCGTGGTGCTTCCAGATTAGATAATCGACAAAGTCTTGGATAGTGCGCAGCTCCGCTTCTGAGAGGGTGCCAAGCTGCTGGGTAATGTGTTCGACCAGGGGCGCCAGAGCGGTGTTTTGCATGGCCTAGGGCGATAGGGGTATTGCTTCTCAGTGTAGCCAGGAAGTAGATTGGCAGGACTGGTGCTTTGGGATTTTGGTGCTTTAGAGCGATCGCGGCGATTACTCCCAATGCAGCGTCAAAACCAAAAATTGGGATAAATAATTGACAAGCCTGTTTTGCGTGGTTTTCAGCAAACGGTAATCCCAAAACTTAGTCTTGACAACCACTAGGGGTTGTCTTGCTCTAGGTCGATTTTGAGAGTCAATCGCAGGGGCAAAAACAGCTGCCAGCGAATGGCGATCGCCCGGATGCCAAAAATTACCCCCATCGCGATCAATCGACCCAGGGGCGAGGGCATTAGGTGCAGCAGCCCCACGTAGAGCATGCCGCCCAGCACAATGGGCGTAGCGTACAGCTCCCGCGACAGCAGCAGTGTCGGTCTATGGGTTACCACATCGCGGAGGATGCCCCCGGCGATGCTGGTAATCAGACCCATTACCACCGCCACCGCCGCCGGATGCCCAAAGGCCAGGGTTTTGTCGATCGCCTGCACCGCAAACAGCGCCACCCCCATGGCATCTAAATACGACAGCAATCGCAGCGGCAGCTTGAGAATTAGGCGAAT
>DASQNN010000452.1:0-7000 GCA_035644955.1 Nodosilinea sp.
CTGGTATGCGGTGGCCGAAGCCAGCCAGGGCCAGCAGCAGCAGTTTGTCGACCTCGATTCCCTAGAGCCTTTGGAGTTGGGCCATGTGCGGGTGGGCAGCTACTACATCGACAGCCGCTCAGGAGCACCCCAGCGCACCAGCTATCTAACCGAGTACGACTGCGATCGCCGCCGCTTTCGCGATGTGGAATTCAACGGCCCCGTGGGCAGCCACCGCTGGATGCCCGTAGACCCCGATCCGCTGAACTCGGCGGTTATGGAGTACGTGTGTGCGGTTGCGCAGGGGCAGGGGTGAGTAGGTGGGGAGAACCTTAGCTCAAGGCCATGACCCGCACCGTTTCGCCGGCGGAGATGACTGTTGTGCCTACGGGCACTACCGCCAGGGCGTTGGTGCCGGCCAGGTTAATCAAATTGCCTGAACTGTGGCCGCCACCAGCCAGCGTAAACTCCTGGCCCTCGACCGTAGTGTTGAGCCTGCCCCACAGGTAGGTTTCTCGTTGGCCCCCTGCTTTTAGGGTATGGCCCGTAACGGCGGGCAAAAACACCGGGCTCCACCCGGTTGCCAGGCCCGATCGCTTCCGCAGGGCCGGGACCACAAACCGCCAAAAGGTGACCAGGGCCGACACCGGGTTCCCCGGCAGGCCAAAGTACAGCTGTGTAGACCCTCCCTCGGTTGGGAACGTCGCCACAGTTAAGGGTTTGCCGGGCTTTACGGCCACCGAACGAATGTGCAGCACTGCCCCCAACTCCGCCAAAATCTCATCCACATAGTCGTAGTCGCCGACGGAGACACCCCCCGACGATACAATTACATCGGCCTGGGTCAGCGCCGCCTGAATCGTCGCCCGCAGCGCCCCTGGCTGGTCAGGCACAATGCCCAACGGGAGCGGAATCGCCCCGGCCTGACGCACCAGCGCCGCCAGGGCGTACTGGTTAGAGTCCACAATTTGCCCCGGCTGAAGCGGAGTCTCAGGCCCGACCAGCTCATCGCCGGTAGAAAGAATCGCCACCCGCGGCTGGGGAAACACTGGCACCGACAGGCACTGGGCCGAGGCCAGCACCGCCAGCTCTGGCCCGCCAATGGAAAGCCCTGCCTTCATCAAAGGATCGCCCACTCGGCAAAAGCTGCCCCGGTGGCGCACAAACTCTTGGGGGTCAGGCGCTTCTAGCACCAGCACTTGCTCCCCCTCGCGCTGAGTCACCTCTTGAATCACGATGGTGTCAGCCCCCACCGGCAGCATTGAGCCGGTGAGAATGCGCGCCGCCTGGCCTGGGCCAACGGGTTGAGTGGGCGATCGCCCCGCCGGAATGGTCTCCGTCAGCGTCAGCGCCACTGGGGTTTCGGCAGTCGCGCTCTGTACGTCCTCGTAGCGCACCGCGTAGCCGTCCATCGCCGAATTGTCCCAGTGGGGAAAATCGAGCGGGCTGGGGATAGCCTGGGCGAGAATGCGGCCCAGGGCAGCGTCTAAGGGAACCTGCTCGAGCGCTGTGGGGAGAGCGACGAGGTCAAGAATTTTAGCTTCGGCCTCGGCGGCGGGGAGCATGGGCGGGGAGATGATGGGGCAGATGAAGGGAGGAAGGTGAGGTGAGGGCGAGCCCATTGCCTTTGCCCCTGCGAGTCTACTCGGGGAGCGCCCTAGGGCAATCGTTGTTTAGGCGGAGCCGTCGGCAACGCTGCCCTAAAGGGGTGAAGAAACGCCAGGGGCTAAAAATCGGGGCGGGTGATGAGGCAGCTAAGGCCCAGGGCGACGGAGCCGGCCAGGGTGGCGGCGGCAGAGGCATCGGTGCCCACAATCATCAGCAGAATGTATAGCACCACGCCCACGGTGGCCACCATGCCAGGGGGGGTGGTGACAAAATCTAAAAACTCTAGCAGTCCCTCCAGGAACCGCAAAAACTGAAGCCAGCGCGCCAAAAGTGACATAGGATGTACCGCTCAGAAAGCGTTGGCAAAGGTGCTAGGAAATCAGCTTAGGGAACTAATTCTAGAATAACTGTCGTAGCCTTAACCAAAAGCTTGCCGGCCAAAATTCTTCGCTTTTCCTCAGTAAAGCGTTGCCTATACCAAGTCCAGCTCAGGATCTGTAGTTTTCCCGCAGGCAAAACTCCACTTCTGGACTTGGATGAGGTTTAGTAAAGGGCCTGCATGAGCCGCTTGCGATAGGTCACGGTCAGCGGATCGCCGTCGCCCAGTAGCTTAAATACCGACAGCATGGCTTTGCGGGCACCGTCGCTTCGGTAGGCGCGATCGCGGTCCACCACCCCCAAAAACCCGTCCAGGGCGGCAGCAAAATCCCCTTTGAGGGCCGCCTGGCCAGCGGCTCCAAAGACCTCATCCAACTCAGAATCGCCCAGGTCTGCCAGCGACTGGCGCAGGACGATCAGTCCCCGTAGGCCATCGGCCATATCGGTGGCGGCGCGATCGCTGGGGTCAATTAGCTCCAAATACTGGTTGGCCAGGGCGTCATCCCCCTGCAAGACGTAGAGCTGAGCGGCCTTGAGTAAGATCTGACTGTTGTTGGGGTAGCGGGTCAGCAACGTGGTCAGGGTCGGCAGAATCTCGGCGGGGTCGCCCGTGGCTAAAGCTCTATCAAAGGCCGCTAGGTCCTGCTCCAGGCTTGATTGCAGGCCCAGCCCATTTAACAGTTCGCGCAGCTGCGGCTCGGGCAGCACTCCCACAAACCCCTCCTGCACCTGCCCCTGGGTGACAATGCGCACATCGGGCACCCCCTCTACCTTAAAGGCCTTGGCCAGTTCGGGGTTAGCGTCGATATCCACCTTGGCTAGGGTGAAGTCGTACTCCTGGGCTAGCTTTTCGAGCATGGGCTTGAGCAGCTGACAGGGGCCGCACCAGGTGGCAAAAAAATCGACCAGCACCGGCCGACTAAAGGACGGCTCCAACACCGCCTGGTCAAACTCGGCCTGGTTTACAACAATAGATTGTCCCATCGGTACCTCAGCGGGGGCGAATAAACAGGTCGTACAGCGACAGCAGCACTTCTATCACAATCAGCAGCACCACGTACTACTACACAATTTCGACTCGACCCAAAATCTTGTGCTGAATCATCAGCATCTGCCCAATTTGTTTGAGCAGCTGATCGCCCCGCACCCGAATCTGGCGCTGGTGCTGCAAGTCGACGGAGTAGGGCTCAATGCGATCAGTCAATCTGGGTTTATCCGTATTTAGAACTGTCGCAGAACAACCTTGCTGCGGCAAGGTTCCATACATGCCATCCTAGGTTATGTTAGAAAGCCGGCATGATCTATCTAAGGTAGCTATGCGGTAGCGCTCAGGTTGGCCCCTCTGCCTCTGCAATAGCCCAGTGCCAAGTTTTCACCCCATCCCTGCCCTTAGCAGGGTGTCTATTGTGGAGTAGGGCCGCGGCCATGAAGCGTGTGGTATTCATTCTTGGGGTTTTGGAAGACGAAGATGTTGACTGGCTCATTGACTCCGGGCAGCGGCAAGAGCTTCAGCCCGGAGACGTGTTAATTCGTGAAGGCGAACCCTGCAACGATCTCTTTCTCATTCTAGACGGCGGCCTCGAGGTTTCGGTGGCGGCCCTCAGCACCCAGCCGATCGCTCACCTGGCCACCGGCGAGGTGGTGGGCGAAATGTCGTTTGTCGATGGTCAGCCGCCCTCGGCAACGGTGGCAGCCCTAGAGCCCAGCATTGTGCTAGCTATTTCCTGCAACCAGCTGCGCCACAAACTGCAGCAGGATATGTGGTTTGCCTCTCGCTTTTACCGGGCTATGGCAATCTTGCTCTCCAGCCGTTTGCGCAGCACCGTTAAGCATCTCCAGGGAGAGCACTGGCGACCGGTGGCCAGCCTCAACGACGCGGGACTAGACGAAATGAACGACATGCTCTCCATGGGCGGCATTCGCTTCGACTGGATGCTCAAGCGCCTGCGGGACGTCAACTCCAACCCCTGGGAAGAGCTAGAAGACGACACCGCCGACTAAGTTTGGCAACTGTCACTAGTTAAAGGATGACGACTCCATATAACCACCCAGGGCGGATTCTGCTACCATTCAGGCAATGACAACAACAGGGTAGACTAAGGAGCAACCATTGATTTATTTTCAAGGTTGTTTTCCCGGATAACAGTAAGCTTAGGCTGAGGCCGCAGCGCGCAGTGGTGGCAGGTCAGCCCAAAACGCCACTGTAGCGGTAAACAGGGAAAAGCGAATTGCGGTCATAATCTGCTACCAATCAGGTTTGTGTTCCTTGCCAAGTCGGTTCTGGGCTCCGTTTTTGTTAGTGTCAGAGCATGCCACTCCATACCAAACTCAGTAATATTCTCATCGTCGAAGACAGTAAAGGTCGTCGAGAGATTGTCTTAGACGGGTCGGTTTACTCCATTGGGCGCGACCCAAAGTGTGACATTCGGCTGTCGTCTCAGTTCGTGTCGCGCCACCACGCCACCCTGGTGCAGCTCCCTAAAGACGACGATACCTTTTACTACCGCATCGTAGACGGCAATCTGAAGGGCAAACCCAGCGCCAACGGTATGCTCATCAACGGGCGCAAGCTCCAGGCCCACGACCTAAAAAATGAAGATGAAATCGTCTTTGGCCCCCAAGCGCGCGCCATCTACTACCAGCTCAAGCGCGATAGCCAGTCAACCCTCCCCCCCGACGAGTTCGACATCACCCTCATTAGCCCCAACATGGTAGAAGAGGGTGAAGACGACTCGAACGATCTAGAGGACGAAACCGAAATGTAGCGGCTTGCCATACTCCTCCTTGAAGCTCTATGGGGAAGCCCCATTGAAAAGGCACAGGGTAGCAAGACTTACAGTTGGCAATACAGGGGCAGCCCGGTCGAGGTGGGGCAGACTGAGGGGCAGTCCTCTGGGTGTGCCGCTGAGTCTAGGACTAGAAGTCCAAGGCTTAAAGTCTTAATCCTCTTTAGGGATTAAGGCCTGTGGTTTGTAATCTTAATTGTTGGGATTCGTGTAGCAGGGTGCATAACGCTCAGGCGAGGCTCCGCCAACGCAAATCAATGCATCCTGTAAGGACCACGCCAGAAGTAGCTATAATCCCTAGTCTTAACGTTGACAGACCACTCCCCCAATCTGCTTTAGCAGACTTTCGCCGTGAGCCAGGGAGTTCACTCCCTGGTGGTGGTGGCTAAAATCCCAGCCTATGGGCATTGCAAAAATAATTCGGTCACCCTGACAGGGCCGGTAGTAAAGAGCGCCTAGAGGCGAGCCCAGGGCCTAGACCAGCGCCACGATCGCCTGATTGACGGCACTAAACACCTGCTCGCAGTGGTTGTCGCGTTTGAGCGGCAGCTCTTCATTCTTGACCACCAGGTTTACGCAGCCAGAACCTGCGCCTACCGTGGGCTGATTGATCAGAACTTCGATCGTGGTGAGCTGAGACAGTGACACGCGGCCGGGCTGCTCTTTGGCGACTAAGTAATCGCCATTTTCATAAACCATGTTGAGCCCAAAAGCCTGAAGCGAACTGATAATAGAGTCTCGCAGCCGAGAGGTTGCTTCAGGGACGGGAAGGGAGTTGGTATAACGGGCCATAGGCGTCCTTTGCTGGGACCGTAACAACAATTGCTCAGTGCCAGGTCGATGGCGGCTCCAATTTAGTTCCCCAACGAACCCACTTATCCTGGGTTTGGCAGCACCTGGGTTTGTATCCTAATGTATACCACAGTTTTTGTGGGGGCAGAGCTGTTACTCGGCGGCTAGGGAGGCCGGTCTTGCCTGTAAGCTTGAGGGGGCAACCACTAAAGTGATGGGCTATGCCAGGTAAGCTACTGGTTTTTGAAGGGGTGGAGGGCTGTGGTAAATCTACCCAGCTGCAGCTGTTGCATGCTGCTTTGCTAAACAGCAGGTACCTTCAGCAACTCCAGAGCCAGGGTTACGTTGCCAATCTGCTAACCACCCGCGAGCCCGGGGGCACTGAGCTGGGGTTGGGCCTGCGCCAGCTGCTGCTGGGCTACCAGGGTGGGGTGCCTATGACCAGTCGGGCCGAGCTGCTGCTCTACGCCGCCGATCGCGCCCAGCACGTGGAAGCGGTGATCAAACCCGCTCTGGCGGCGGGGGGCTGGGTACTGTGCGATCGCTTCATCGACTCTACAGTGGCCTACCAGGGCTACGGTCGCGGCCTCGACCTGGGGCTGATCGACCAGCTCAACCAGGTGGCGACCGGGGGACTGGTGCCCGACCTCACCCTGTGGCTCAAGCTCGATGCCTCGGTGGGCCTGGCCCGCACCCGCCAGCGGGGAGCCGCCGATCGCATGGAGCAGGCCGACTTGGCTTTTCACCAGCGGGTGCAGGAGGGGTTTGAGGCGCTGGCCCGGCAGCACCCAGAACGGATGGTGGCCATTGACGCGATGGGGTCTGTAGAGGCTGTCGCCGCCGAGATTTTTGCCGTTGTAGAAGGGTATTTGCAGCAGTGGTACGCCCCCAGTTTGACGATCTAGTGGGCCAAGCGACCGCTGTGGCTCTGCTCTGCCGCGCGATCGAGCAGCAGCGGGTCGCCCCTGCCTACCTGTTTGCCGGTCCCCACGGGGTGGGGCGGCGGCTGGCGGCGGAGCGCTTTGCCGAAATTTTATTTGCTCCCGAGGCGGCGGCCCCGTCCCCAATCTTGCGGCGGCGCCTTGCCCAGCGCAACCACCCTGACCTGCTGTGGGTAGAGCCCACTTACCTGCACCAGGGCCGACTGATCGGCGCATCGGTAGCCGCTGAGGAGGGAATCAGCCGCAAAAGCCCGCCCCAAACCCGCCTGGAGCAGGTGCGGCAGATCGCTCAATTTTTGGGTCGCCCACCCCTAGAAGCGCCCCGCGCCGTGGTGGTGATTGAGGCCGCCGAGACGATGGCCGAGGGGGCGGCCAACGGGCTGCTCAAGACCTTAGAAGAGCCGGGCCAGGCGACGATTGTGCTGATAGCCCCCGGCCCGCAGTCGCTGCTGCCCACCCTGGTGTCGCGCTGCCAGACGATTCCCTTTCAGCGGCTGAATGCGACGAATATGGCGG
>DASQNN010000453.1:0-4109 GCA_035644955.1 Nodosilinea sp.
GCTGACAAAAGCAGCAACCCGCTAAAACTCAAACTCACAAACCAGGCTTTCAGCATCTTACTCATCGAGCAAACTCAGGTCACTTGAGTACAACATAGTACTCTTTGAGCAAATAGGGGGTTTGATTAGCTGTAGCGATAAACACTTATGGTATTTGTCGTCCTGTGAGACACGGCGTTGAGTAAACCAGAATGCTTCATTCCCTCACAGCCAATGATTCACTCTTGGATGGCGACACCATTACGGTTACTCAGTGTCTTCTTTTTGGGCTGTCAAGGGATGCCTTCTAACTTCAAAAAGATTACTTCCTGATCGCTAGATTCAAAGGCAAACTAATCAAACTCAATCCCATCGGCAGCCTTGCCGGGGGCGATCGCGAAGCGTCTCCGTTCCGGAGACGCGCACTATCAAAACTCGCCAGCTCTAGCGACTGTGCGCCCCCATCCCCACCGGTAAACCTACCAGGGATAGTGATAACCAAAACTCTGCTGCTGGAGTAGTGCTTTAGTCGGCCGACGCCAGGGCTACGGCCATGGCTTGCCCCGCCAGCCAGCCTGTAGTCCAGGCGTTTTGAAAGTTAAAGCCGCCCGTAATGCCGTCAATGTTGAGAATTTCTCCCGCCAGGTACAGCCCTGGGCAACAGCGGCTCTCCAGGGTTTTGAAGTTGACCTCGGGTAGGGGAACGCCGCCGCAGGTGACAAATTCATCCTTGAAAACGCCTTTGCCTGCGATCGCATACTCTCCCCGGGTCAGCTCCGTCACCAGCGCCTGCAGCTGCGCCTTCGACAGGTCGGCCCAGTTTAAGCTGGTGCCCAGCTGGGCTCGGTGCTGGGCCAGGTACTGCCACAACCGCCGCGACAGGGCCGGAAAGGGCGAAAACGCCGCCACCTGGCGCTTGCCCTGGGCTTGCTTGAGTTCCAGCAGCTTTTGCCGCACTTGGTCTTGCTTAAGGGCGGGTAGCCAGTTTACGGTCAGGGTGGCGCGGTAGCGCTGGCTGTGGAGCCCTACCGCCCCGTAGGCCGAGAGTTTGAGCACCGCCGGGCCGCTCACTCCCCAGTGGGTAATCAGCAGCGGACCATTTTGGGTGAGCGCTGGCGCATTCTCCAGAGCTAGCTGTAGCTGCACGGTCTCTACCGACACCCCGGCCAGGTCGCGCAGGGCCGGGTCGGGAATGTTGAAGGTTAACAGCGAGGGCACCGGGGGCACCAGGTCGTGGCCAAGCTTGAGGGCGATACGATAGCCGCCGGGGCTGCTGCCCGTGGCCAGCAGCAGGCGATCGCAGTGCCACTCGGCCCCGGCGCGGGTGGTGAGCCAAAAGCCATCGTCGTCGCGGTGTATTTGGGCGATCGCCTGACTGGTGTGCAGCTGAATGCCTAGTCGCCGCGCTTCCCCCAGCAGACAGTCGACGATGGTGCCCGAGTCGTCGGTGATGGGGAACATGCGGCCATCGGCCTCGGTTTTGAGCCGCACCCCCCGCTGCTCAAACCAGGTCACCGTATCCTGGGGTTGAAAGCGGCTAAAGGGGCCGCGCAGGGCCCGGTTGCCCCGGGGGTAGTGGTTAACTAGCAGGGCCGGGTCAAAGCAGGCGTGGGTGACATTGCAGCGCCCGCCGCCGGAAATTCTCACCTTGGCCAGGGGTTCGCGGCCCGCTTCAAAGATGTGAATAGACTGGTTGGGGCTGGCCTCGGCACAGGCGATCGCCCCAAACAGGCCCGCCGCTCCGGCCCCAATCACAATCACTGAGGCCCGCTGGGGATGCTTTGAGGTGGGGGGGCGATCGCTCATGGAATTTGCTCCGGTAAATAGACCGCAGCGTTGTTCGTTCCCTGGCGCTGGGCGCGGCGGTGAAGAATCTCTAGCTTGCCCCCCGCCTCTTGAATAAAGGCCCGCTGACGACGATACAACCCCTGAAACAGGTTGGCCAACAGCAGAGCCACCAGGGCTACCACCAGCCCCGCCGCCGTTGAGGTCAGCGCTTCCCCAACTCCAGAAGTAACGCCGCTGGCCGCTGGCCCTCCGGTTTCGCCCAGGCGCAGGGTCGAGAAAACCTGCATCAGCCCCAGCACGGTGCCCAACAGCCCCAACAGCGGCGCTACGCCCACTACGGTTTCAAACAGGGTTTGAAAGCGCTTGAGCAGAGGCAGCTCGGCCTGGGCGGCACTCTCTAGGGCCAGGCGAAATTCTTCCGGGGTGGCGTCACCCAGGGTGAGGGCGGCCAGAAAAATGCGGGCAATGGGCAACTGCTGGTGCTGCTTGAGTTTTGCGATCGCCCGCTGGGGATTTTGGCCAAACGTGTTGAGTACCTGGGGCACCAGCCCTTTCTGCTCGCGGCCAATTTGCAGCCAAAACCAGCTCCGCTCTACCGCCAGGGTCAGGGTCAGCAGTGAACACAGCAGCAGCGGCCACATGACAATGCCCCCCGCCGCAAACCAGTTACCCATAGCACCGATGCCTTAACCCAAGAACCCAACCATGATACCGACCTGGTCAGGTTTACGGTCTAAGGTTCGCGGTACAAAGCCGTCCCAGCAACCCTAGACCGCAAACCTTGAACCCGATTACAGCCTACATCGTGCCGGGGAAGTGCTCAATTTGGGCGTAGCCGCTAAACACAAGCTGATTGCCCTGGGTTTCTAGACGGTTGACCCGCAACAGCACTCCATCTAGGTTAAATCGTTCCAGGTCGACCATGCGGTTCAGCACCTCCGCAAAGCCCCGCGTCAGGGTCTCTGAGATGCCAAGCAGCGCGTCGGGAATGCCCTCGGGCAAAAATTCTGCATCGGCAAAAATAATCCGTCGCCGCTTTTCGACCGTGACCTTAGCCGACATTTGAATGGGCACATCTTGGTGGTTGGGCAAATCGGTCTTGGCCGTAATTTTGACCGCCTGGTCGGGCAGCAGCGTGATGTTGATATCCCGAAAGGTAACGGGGTCGCCCCCCGAAAGAGAGGTGACCGCTTCGTCGGTGACCCCCTCTAGGTGCTGGCGCACGAGTTCAGCCTCAAAGGCTCGGTTGATGGCGTCTTCATTTAGCGTCACCTGGGCCACGGCCTGGGTGGGCTGGCGCAGGCGAATCTTGCCACTGATTGCAGAACCAACGTCGATAGACACCGCATCGGTCTCAAACATCATTTCGGCCGCCTCAAATTCTTTGCGAATTACGAGACCGCGCCCTTCCATGCGGAAGCTGTCAATTGTGCCCTGAAGGAGCTTGCTAGAGGGAGAGCAGCGCACCGCTACTTCCACAGCATCGCTGTGGCTGAACAGGTGACGCAGCGACTGGGTAGCCACAGAGTTAATCATCCGTTCGCCAAAGTCCTTGGATCCTTTGGACTGAAACCCGGTAAAGCCACCGAACATAGAGGTTATTACCAACCTAATTCCCCTAATGTTGTAACAAAATATGAAGCCGAATGACAGAGATGTTTGCTAATGGCACCCGTTGTGGACGCTGGTAAAGGTTACTAGGCGGCGGTTAGGGCGATCGCAGTATCATTTTTCAAACCCCGCCCCAGGGCCGCCGCAATGGGGTCTAGGCTGCGGGCCAGGGTAGCCATGTCCTCTAGGGTAAGGGCCTGGCGGGCATCTGATACAGACTCAGCGGGTACCGGGTGGCACTCCACCATGATCCCGTCTGCCCCAGCCGCGATCGCCGCCCGAGCCAGGTCAGGCACCAGCTCGCGCTTGCCGGCGGCGTGGCTGGGGTCGACCAGCACCGGCAGGTGGGTGAGCTGCTTGAGCGCCACCACGGCCCCCAGGTCCAGCACGTTGCGGGTGTAGGTATCAAAGCTGCGAATGCCGCGCTCGCAGAGCACCACGTTGGGGTTGCCGTGGCTGAGAATGTACTCCGCCGCCATCACAAATTCTTCCAGGGTGGCCGCCAGTCCCCGCTTCAGCAGCACGGGCTTGTCGATGCGGCCCAGGGCCTTGAGCAGGTCAAAGTTCTGCATGTTGCGACTGCCCACTTGCAGCACATCCACGTAGTCGGCCATGATCGCGATCTGGTCTATGGCCATCACCTCGGAGATCACCGGCATCTGGAACCGCTGACGAATGTCATCCAAAATCCGCAGTCCTGCTTCCCCCATGCCCTGAAAGGCGTAGGGCGA